>JBDTIE010000001.1:0-6284 GCA_039936515.1 Rhodanobacter sp.
GTGTTCGACGTCGACCTTGCGCGCTCGCAAAGTAACGACAATCCGGTGTATTACATCCAGTACGCGCACGCCCGCGTCTGCAGCGTCTTGCGCCAGGCCACGGACAAGGGCCTGGATCTGGATCTGCCGCTGGGGCTGGCCAACCTGGCGCGGCTGGACACCGAACACGAACAGTTGCTGCTGACCGAACTGTCGCGTTACCCCGAATTGGTGGAGGCAGCCGCGGCTGGCCTGGAGCCGCATTTGCTCGCCAGCGGCCTGCGTGAACTGGCCAATGCCTTCCACACCTACTACAACTCGCATCAGTTCCTGGTCGACGATGCACCACTGCGCAATGCACGTCTGGCGCTGGTGATCGCCACGCGCCAGGTGTTGCAAAACGGCCTGGACCTGCTGGGTCTGGCCGCCCCGGAGAAGATGTAATGGCAGCACGCAAGAAGAGTCGGCAGGCTGTGCGCAATCGCAATGGCGGGATTCCCGGTTGGGGTTATGCGTTGGCCGCGTTCATCGTCGGCGCGCTGCTGATGGCGCTGGTGCTGCGCGGCAACCTGCTGCGCAGCATGAGCAAGGACGGGCCCAAGGCCAATCCGCAAGCCACCGCGCAGCGCGGCAGCGAGCCGGGGATGGTCGACGCCGCCAGCAGCGAAAGCGTGGCGAAGAAACCCACTTACGATTTCTATTCGGTGTTGCCGGAAAAGGACATCCGCATTCCCGACGCGGAAATCAGTGCACTGGCGCTGGCTGAGCAGAAGCAGAAACAAGCCGCCGCCGCGCAGCAACAGGTGCAGGCCGCCGCTGCCTCCGCTGCGGTGGCTACGCCGACGCCGGTAACCGCCCCGCCGCTTCCGGCTGCCGCGCCGCGCGACGGTGCCGTTTCGCAGGACGTGACCGCCGCGCCGGCCGCCGCCGTACCGGTGCCGGCAGCCGGCTCCGGCTACCTGCTGCAGGTCGGCGCCTTCCCGGACCCGGCCGCCGCCGAGTCGCAAAAGGCCAAGCTGGCCATGCAAGGATTCGTCGCCAACGTGCAGACCGTCAACATCAACGGCCAGGCCTACCATCGCGTGCGCCTGGGTCCGTTCCGCTCGGCGACCGAGCTGGAGGCCACCAAGCAGCGGCTGGCCGGCGCCGGGATCAACGCCATTGCGCTGAAGGAGGGCAAGTAGTGGACGCGAAAACCGTGTGGATTACCGGCGCCACTTCCGGCTTCGGCGCCGCCGCTGTGGCACGCTTCGCCGCTGGCGGCTGGCGCGTGATCGCCAGCGGTCGGCGTGCCGACCGCCTGCAAAGTCTGGTGGCGCAGCATGGCAGCGACCGCATCCATGCCACCGCCTTCGACGTGCGCGACGAGCCGGCCATGCGTGCGGCGCACGCCGGTCTGCCATCGGCGTTTGCCGACGTCGACCTGCTCATCAACAACGCCGGGCTCGCGCTTGGCACTGCGCCGGCACAGCAGGTCGATCTGGCGCAGTGGAAGCAGATGATCGACGTCAACATCACCGCGCTGGTGACCTTGACCCACCTGCTGCTGCCGCAACTGATCGACCGGCGCGGCGCAATCATCAACATCAGCTCGATTTCCGGCAGCTACGCCTACCGCGGCGGCAACGTCTACGGCGGCACCAAGGCCTTCGTCACCCAGTTCTCGCAGAATCTGCGCACCGATCTGCATGGCACCGGCGTGCGCGTAACCTCGGTGGAGCCGGGCATGGCGCAAACCGAATTCACCGTGGTGCGTACCGGCGGCGATCAAGCCGCCTCGGACAAGCTCTACGCCGACGCGCAGCCGATGACCGCGGCCGACATCGCCGAGACCTTGTGGTGGATTGCCAACCTGCCGCCGCACCTGGACGTCAGCCGCATCGAGCTGATGCCGGTCAGCCAGTCGGCCGCAGGGCTGCAAGTGCATCGGGGCTGAGCGAAAGTGGGCGCGACACCGGCGGCGTAATACGCGTAATACGGATGTGGGGTGGGCTTGCGCCCACCTTTGCCTCTGGAACGCCGTTGCAGGGTTGGTGGCCCTAAGGCCTCTTCACATCCACTGCCGTTCGCGCCGCACGGCTTTGCGAACCCGAATCCCGATTCCCGGTTGTTACTGCATGAACCAGCCGTGGCTGACTACGATGGATTGGCCGGTCAAGGCGGCGGACGGAAAGGTCGCCAGGTAAAGTGCGGTCTGCGCGATGTCCTCGAGCGTGGTGAAGGTCGCGTCCACGGTGTCCTTGAGCATCACGTTGCGAATGACCTCGTCCTCGCTGATGCCCAGTTCCTTCGCCTGCTCGGGAATCTGCCGCTCCACCAGCGGCGTGCGCACGAAGCCCGGACAGATGACATGCGAGCGCACGTTGTGCGGCGCGCCTTCCTTGGCCAGGGTGCGCGCCAGGCCAAGCAGGCCGTGCTTGGCGGTGACGTAGGCGCACTTCAGTCTCGACGCTTCGTGCGAATGCACCGAGCCCATGTAGATGACGATGCCGCCGTGGCTATTGCCGCTACCGTCGTCCTTGTACATGTGCTTCAACGCGGCCTTGGTGGTGAGGAAGCCGCCGTCCAGATGGATGGCCAGCATCTTCTTCCAGTCGGCGAACGCGAACTGCTCGATCGGGTTGATGATCTGCACGCCGGCGTTCGAAATCAGGACGTCCAGACGGCCAAACGCTGCCACCACCTTGTCGGTGCCCTCATTGACCGCCGATTCGCTGGTGACATCCATCGCCACGCCCATGGCCTTGCCGCCAGCAGCATTGATGGCAGCGGCAACCGCATCTGCCGCTTGCTGGTTGATGTCGGCGATCGCCACGCTCGCGCCTTCGCGCGCATAGAGCTCGGCGATGGCCTTGCCCAGGCCGCTTGCCGCGCCGGTGACCAGCGCAACCTTGCCCTCGAGACGGTTCATGGATTGCTCCTGTGGGGTTCTTCGGCGAGATAGGTGTAGGCGGTAAGGCCGGTGTCGAGCACGCCGTACAAATGGTCGGCGGCCACGCCACTGATGCCGGCGCTGGCGATGCGCTGGCGGTAGCTGGTGCGCAACGCCTCCAGGTCATAGCCGACATAGTCGAGCATCAGGTCAGTGGTGTCGCCGCGGCGGATGTGGTCAAACGCGCAGCCGTCGCCATCGACCCGCACGTTCACCGCATCGGTGTCGCCAAACAGGTTGTGGATGTCGCCCAGGGTCTCCTGGTAGGCGCCGACCATGAAGATGCCCAGCCGGTAGCTTTCGCCGGCTTTGAGCGCGTGCAGCGGCAGGCTGACGTCCACGCCTTCGGCATCCACGTAATGGTCGATGCGGCCGTCCGAATCGCAGGTGAGGTCCACGATCACGCCGCGCCGCATGGGCTCCTCGTCCAGCCGCGCGATCGGCGCGATCGGAAAGATCTGGCCGATGGCCCACACGTCGGGGATGGACTCGAACACGGAGAAATTGGCGAAGTACTTGTCCACCAGCTTCTCGTCCAGCTCGTCCAGCGCCTGGCGATGCGCGCGCTCGGCCGGCAGCAGGCGGGCGCGCACCTCGCGGGTGATGGCGTAGTACATGTCATCCAGCTGCGCGCGGTCAACCAGAGCCAACTGTCCCAGCGCGTAGAGGGTCTGGCCTTCGTGCAGGTGGTGTTGGGCCTCGTGGAACAGTTCCAGCGCCGGGCGGCGGTCCAGTTCATCCCATGTTTCGCGCAGGCGCTTGAGCACCGGCGGCTCATCCTCGGTCGGCGGCGGCATGCTGCCGGCGGGGACTTCCTCCACTTCGGTGATGTTGACCACCATCACCGCGTGATGCGCGGTCATTGCCCGGCCGCATTCGGTGAGGATGTGCGGCGCCGCCAGGCCTTCGGCGGCGACCGCCTCGGCCAGCGACTGCACGATGGTGCTGGCGTACTGCTCGATGGAGTAGTTGATGGAGTTGTAACTGCGCGAACGCGAGCCTTCGTAATCCACTCCCAGCCCGCCGCCGACGTCGACGATCTCCAGCGGCACGCCCAGGCGCGTGAGCTCGACGAAGTAGCGCGTGGCCTCGCGCATGCCGTTGGCAATGTCGCGCACGTTGGAAATCTGCGAGCCCATGTGGAAATGCTGCAGTTTCAGCGTGTGCTTGAGGCCGGCGGCGTCCAGCCGCTCGATCAGCGTCAGCACCTGCTGCGGCGAAAGCCCGAACTTGCCCTTGTCGCCGCCGGTGTTTTGCCACTTGCCCGCGCCGATGGAGGCCAGCCGCACGCGCACGCCAAGCAGCGGCTCCACGTCCAGTGCGTGCGCTTCGCTGAACACGTGGTCGAGTTCGGACAGCTTCTCGATCACGATGTGCACGCGCAGGCCCAGCTTCAACCCCACCAGCGCCAGACGAATGTACTCACGGTCCTTGTAGCCGTTGCAGATGACGATGGAGCCCGGCCGCGCCATCGCCAGAACGGCCATCAACTCCGGCTTGGAACCCGCCTCCAGGCCGAAACCATGGGTGCCAGCAGCCACCAGTTCGCCGGCCACGCCGCGCTGCTGATTGACCTTGATCGGATAAATGGCGGTATAGCCGCCAGCGTAGCCAGTGTCGGCAATGGCCGTGGCAAAGGCGCGCTGCAGATGTGCCAGGCGGTCGGCGAGGATGTCCGGAAAGCGCAGCAGCAGCGGCAGGCGCAGACCCTGCGCGCGCGCGCGCTCGACGATGCCCGGCAGCGACCACGCCGGACCGGTCGCGCCGCGCGGACGGATCACCAGGTGGCCAGCATCATTGACGTCGACGTAGCCGTCGCTCCAGTGCGGCACCGCATAGGTCCGGCGCGCGTCATCGATGGTCCAGCGACTGGGCATGGCAACTCCTGGTGTGGCTGCGGTACCGAAGCGGCCGCATGGCCGGCATTGACGTCGCAGCGCCGAGGCCGCAAGCCGCGCATGACCGCTGGATTGGCCGGACCCGGAAATTACTGCGCACGCGCGAGCGGGTCGCGCCAGCGCTGCATTGTAGTGGAGCACTCGTGAGGACCGCGAACGGCCGTCGCACAGCGCCTTGCCACGCGCTTGCCGGTACACTGGGCGCCTTTGTCCAACCCTTTGTCTCTTGCCAGGATCGCCCCATGTCGCAGCAGCCCAACTGGTTTACCGAAGCGCACCTGGCCTCCGGCTCGTCGATCGGTTTTCGCATCGAGGCGCGGTTGCACACCGAGGCCACGCCGTTCCAGACCATCGACATCTACAAGACCACCGACTGGGGCAACCTGATGGTGATTGATGGCTGCGTGATGTTGACCACCCGCGACAATTTTTTCTATCACGAGATGATGACGCACCCGGCGCTGTTCACCCACGCGCGCGCCAAGCGCGTGGTCATCATCGGCGGCGGCGACTGCGGCACGCTGCGCGAGGTATTGCGCCATGAAGAGGTGGAACACGCCGTGCAGGTGGAGATCGACGAGCGCGTGACGCGCCTGGCCGAACAATATTTCCCCGAGCTGTGCGAGAACAACGCCGATCCGCGCGCCGAGCTGAAGTTCATCGACGGCATCAAGTACATGGCCGAGATCGAGGCCGAATCGGTGGACCTGGTGATTGTCGATTCCACCGATCCGGTCGGTCCGGCCGAGGGCCTGTTCAACGCCACGTTCTACCAGTCCTGCTTCAAGGCCCTGCGCCATGGTGGCTTGCTGGTGCAACAGAGTGAGTCGCCGCTGGCGCACCTTGAGCTGATCAAATCCATGCGCTCGGCCATGCGTACCGCCGGCTTTGCCGCCGTGCGCACGTTGCCGTTTCCGCAGCCGTGCTATCCCACCGGCTGGTGGAGCTGCACCATGGCGCGCAAGGATGGCGAGCTGTCCGGCTTTCGCGAGCGCGGGGCGATCAGCAAGGGGTTTCCGACGCGCTACTACAACGCCGAAATACACAAGGCGGCATTGGCGCAGCCGGAGTTCATGCGCGAGGCGTTGGGGGAGTAAGTCAGGGAACAAGAAATAGGGAATGGACAGCCGAGCTCCGTGCCGCCGCTTTTCCGACACTGTTCCCAGTACGTCAAAACAGCCGCGTACGCACCTTGGGCATCAGCACCAAAGCCAACGTGGCCAGCGGGCCAAACGGCAGGGACAGAGCAAACCACAGCAGTCCGCTGCGGTTCTTGCCCTGCGCCAGCGCGGCGTTGATGAGCGCCAGCGTGCCCCAGCCGACAAACCATGGCGCGCCATCGGCAAAACTCGACATGTGACCCATGGGCGCCTCCGTGATCGACGGGTGCGGCCGCGCCGCATGCAGCCATCCTAGCAAGCCCGCGTACCCGCAGACGCGAAAGGTCGAGCAGGTCGACACCTACTTCGGCACGA
>JBDTIE010000002.1:0-7254 GCA_039936515.1 Rhodanobacter sp.
CCGATGAAGCCGATGGCCATGGCCCACTTGATACCCAGCCACAGCAACGCCGGCGAGACCTTGAACTGGAACACCACCTGGGTGAAGTTGGAGCCCAGGGTGGAGGCGGTGTAGCCGTTGAAGATCAGCCAGGCGATCAGGCCACCAAGCACGCCTCCGAGCAACGCCAGCAACATCGTCTCCATCAGCACCGAAACCACCACCGGCACGCCGCGGAAACCGATTGCGCGCAACGTGGCAATTTCACGGGCGCGCGCGCTGATCGCGGCGAACATGGTGTTGAGCGCGCCGAAAATCGCGCCGATCGCCATGATCACGCCCACGGTGATGCCGACCACGCGGATGACCTTGGTCAGCGCCTCCGATTGCTTGCTGAAATAGTCGCGGGTGGTGCTGATGTCGACTTTCAGCCGCGGGTCGCTCGACAGCGCAGCCTTGAACGCGTCGTAGGCCTTGGCCGAGGTCAACCGCACCGTGACTGATTGCGCGCTGCTGCCCCGGCGATAGGCCGAAGCCACTGTCTGCGCATCGCCCCACAGTTCGGAGTCGTGCGAATCGCCGGAGCTGAATGCGCCAACGATGCGCCATTCCTGGCCGGCGATGCGCAACTGCTTGCCTACCTCCAATCCGGCGAACTGGCGCAACGCGCCCTCGCCGACGACCAGTTCACGCAGACCCGGCTGGAAACGGCGACCCTGGGTTATTTTCACGTTTGGCCGCAGCGCCCATGCCTCATCGCCGACACCGCGGATCTGCGCGTTGGCGTCGACGCCCGGGTCGCTGCGCTTGGGCAGGTTCGCCACCACCGACAGCTCCGCGGACGCCACCGGCTTGCCGTCCGCGCCGCGCGCGACGCCGGGCGCCTGTGTGATCACGTTGACGCTGTCCCGGTCCAGCACCGAATTGAGCTCCGCATTGGAGCCGCCACGCAGCACGATGGCCGTGTCGTCAGATCCGGTCTGCTGCAAGGTGCTCTGGAAGCCCTCGCCCATCGCCAGCATCGCCACCAGCACGCCCACCACGCCGGCGATGCCGATCACCACCACCAGCGACGAACCCACGCGCTGCCGCAGCGTGCTGATGCCCACGCTGGTGATCGACAGCGTCTGCCGCCCGCGCCGAGTCAGCGTCAGCCATAGCGCAAGCAGTGCCAGCAAAATCAGTACGCCCGGCCACGGCAGCATCGACCAGGCAAGCAGGCCCACGATCACCGCGAGGATCAAGCCAAGGCCGCTCAGGAAGGACAGGAATTTGCGCATGCTGGATTCTCCTCAGCGACCGGCCAGTGCATCGACAATATTCAGCCGCATCGCCCGCCATGCCGGCAACGCGCCTACGACCAACCCGATCAGCACCATCAAACCGACGCCTATCGCCCAGCTTTCCGCGCCAACCGGCGGCAGGTTGATCATGCCGCCGCTGCCTTTGCTCACGCCCGGTGCCAGCACTGCGGCCAAGCCCAGGCCGATCACCCCGCCGATCAGCAACAGCAGTACCGATTCGGCCAGCACCATCGCCAGCACGCTGCGGCTGGAAAAGCCGATGGTCTTGAATACCGCCAGCTCGGACGTGCGCTCGCGCACCGCCTGCGCCATGGTGTTGCCGGTCAGCAGAATCAGGGTGAAGAACACCGCGCCCATGATCGAACCCACGATCAGGCCGATGTCGCCCAACTGCTTGGCGAAAGACGCGCCAAAGGCCTGTTCGGTCTGGGTCTTGGTCTCGTGGTCAGAGTTGGTCGACAGTGCGTCGATGGCATGCGCCACGCGGTCGCCCAGCGCCGGATCCGTCAGCCGGTCAACGTACCAGCCGACCGTGCCGCTGCCATAGGCATTGGACTCGTCGAAATACTTCCAGTGCAGCATGAACAACTGGTCCAGGCCGTTGGCTGCATCCTTGCCCACGGTGTAGATGCCGACGATGTCGAAGGTCCAGGTCTTGTCGCCGTTCTTCTGCGGAAAGATGGTTGATTGCAGCGGAATCTTGTCGCCCACTTTCCATCCGTATTTTTTCGCCAGCGTCTCGCCAATGACCGCCCCGGTGCGGGTGCTGTCGAACGCCTTGCGTTGCGCCGCCGGCAGATGGATCTCCGGATACAAATCCAGGTAGTTGGGACTGACCGCGTAACTGAAGACGAAATTTTTCGGGTCCTGGTAAATACCGCCAAACCAGTTGGCATGGCCAACATCGCGCACGCCGGGAATCGCCGCGATACGCGACTGCAGCGCCTTGGGCAGCGGCTGGATGATCGAGTAGCGCGACGAGGTGATCAACCGGTCAACGCCGGCAATGCTCTGGCTGCCCGAATCAAACGCGGTACGCACCGCGTCGAGCATGCCAAACAGCACGAACGCGGCAATGATCGACACCAGCGTCAGGAACGTGCGGGTCTTGCGCCGGAACAGCGCCGCCCAGATCAGATGGAGATATTTCATCGCAGTCTCCTCAGGCCGTGGCTTGCTCGACCAGCGTGCCCTTGTCCAGGTGCAGCGTGTGCTGCGCGTAGTCGGCCGCCTTCGGATCGTGGGTGACCATGACGATGGTCTTGCCATGCTCGCGATTAAGTTGTTGCAGCAGGCCAAGCACGTCCTCGGCCGACTGCCGATCCAGGTCGCCGGTGGGTTCGTCGCAGACCAGCAACGCTGGATCGGACACGATCGCGCGGGCGATGGCCACACGCTGTTGCTGGCCGCCGGACAGTTCACCAGGTTTGTGCGTGGCGCGGTCGGCCAGGCCCACCAGTTGCAGCGCGATTGCCGCATTGCGCTTGCGCTGCGCGCCGGACAACTTGGTCAACAACAGCGGCAGTTCCACATTGCGTTGCGCCGACAGCATAGGCATCAGGTTGTAGAACTGGAAGATGAAACCGACATTGGATGCGCGCCACTTTGCCAGCGCACCGCCACCGAGTTTGTCGATGCGCTGGTCGCCCACCATGATGCTGCCCGCGCTGGGCGTATCGAGCCCGCCAATCAGATTCAACAACGTGGTCTTGCCCGAGCCTGACGGACCCATCAACGCCAGGAAATCCCCCTCCGCGATGGCCAGGTTGACATGGTGCAGCACCTCGACTTTCTGCTTGCCGCGCTCATAGGTCTTGGCAAGATTCTGGATTTCGATCAACGTGGCCATGGCGCTCTCCGCTGGGTTTTTGAGGTTCCACCGCAGCCCACCTCGTGTCACCGGTGCTGCTGCAGAAGTACGCGACAAATGTTTCGCCAGTCGCAATGCGCGCGAGCGCGCGCCTGCGCTGTTTCACGGTGTAGCGGTCTTCACCTGCACGGCTGATCCATCGCGCAGGTCGGGCGGCGGGGAAATCACCACGCTGTCGCCGGCGTTGACCGCAGCCGGCAGCAGGCGCAGGTCGCCAAAGGGCTGCGCGGCCGGATGCACGACACGCTGGCGTGCCAGTTTGCCATCGACGACAAACACCACGCTGTCGCCGGCACGCTGCACGATCGCCGTGGCCGGAACCAGCACGCCCTGCACCGTCACGCTCGCGCCCTTGGCTCGTTCCTCCAGAAACGACACGCGCACGCCCATGTCGGGCACGATGCGGGCGTCGTTCTTGCGCTCCAGTGCAACGCGCACCTTGATGGTGGCCTTGCCGCGATCGGCGGTGGGCACGATCGCGATGACATGCGCGGGAATCTTCCAGTCCGGATACGCATCAAGCACCGCCTCGGCGGGCATGTCCGGCTTGACGCGTCCTATGTAGGCCTCGTTGACGTCCACGTCGACTTCAAGCGAACTCATGTCGACGATGGTGCCCACGCCGGTGCGGGTGAAGCCGCCACCGGCGGACAGCGGCGAGATGATCTCGCCCACCTGTGCGTCCTTGGTCGTCACCACGCCACTGAACGGCGCGCGCACCACGGTGTAGTCAAAGTTCACCTTGGCCAGCGCCGCTTGCGCATCAGCGGCGCGTGCCTGCTGGCGCTGGGATGCAAGTTGCGCACGCAGGCTCGCAGCCTGGGTTTGCGCCTGTTCCGCACTTTGCCTCGATACCAGTCCGCGCTCGGCCAACCCGCGCAGGCGCTCGGCATCATGCAGGTTCTGCGTCAGCTGCGCCTGGTACTGCGCCACCAGCGCGCGAGCGGCATCGGCCTGTGCCAAAGCCGCGCCGAGGCCCGCCTTGTAACCGCTGTCATCCAGCCGCGCGAGCACCTGCCCCTGTTTGACGTGGTCGCCCTCCTCGATAAGGACCGCCGTCAGCGTGCCGGTGATTTGCGCCGACACCGTGGCCTGCCGCCGTGCCGTGACGTAGCCGGTGGCCTGCAATACGGCACCGGCCTCGCTGTCGGCGCTGGGCGCGATTGCCGTGACCAACTGTACCGCCACTGCGCGCTGACCGAACCACCACCAGCCGGCCGCGGCCAGCAGGCCAATCAGCAGCAGCGCAGCAACCAGCCACGGCCAACGCGCAGCGCCACGACCCTGGTCTTCGCGCTGACTGCGGTCGATACGCAATTCCTTCAACAGCTCGGTGTTCTCCACCATCACTCCTGTCCGGTATTCCGGGTGCGTGATGCAGCAAGACTGACCGCTGCGCGCGGTTCGCGAAAGGGGACGACATCAGCCATCGGCGATGACAGCTGTCACCTGCCTGAGCATACCCGCGCGCGACGGGCCGCCAAACAGCTGCCGAAGCCAGCGCGCGCCAGCCCACCTGCGCTGGCCGCCCCCCACCTGCGCGCCTTTGCTACGCTGGTGGCATGAGCTACCTGTTTGCCCCGCCCGCCGTCCCGAGCCTGCCGATCAGCGGCAGCGACCAACGTTTTCCCATCCGCCGCGTGTTCTGCATCGGTCGCAATTACGCCGAGCATGCGCGCGAAATGGGCGCAAGCGTGGACACCGGCACGCCAATGTTTTTCTGCAAGCCGGCGGACGCGGTGGTCGCCGACGATGGCGACGTCGCGTATCCACCGCTGACCGAGGATCTGCAGCATGAAGTGGAGATGGTGCTGGCGCTGGGTGCGGGCGGTAGCAACGTCGGCATCGACGAAGCCGCTGCACTGATTTATGGCTACGGCGTGGGACTGGACCTGACTCGCCGCGACCTGCAGCGCCAGGTCAAGGCCAAGGCGCACCCGTGGGAAATCGCCAAGGCTTTCGATCATTCCGCGCCGGTGTCCGCGCTGTGCCCCGCCTCGCAGGCGACGCCCGGCCCGCACACCGTGCTGCGCCTGCACGTCAACGACGAACTGCGCCAGCAATCGACGCTGGCGGAGATGGTCCACGGCGTGCCGCAGATCATCGCCGCACTGTCGACGCTTTTCGAACTCAAGGCCGGCGACCTGATCTTCACCGGCACCCCGTCCGGCGTGGCGGCATTGCGTCGCGGCGACCGGTTTCATGCCCAGTTGCAAGGCATCGTCGAACTTCATGGCCGTATTGTCTGAGGCGGCGACCGCCGTCCATTTCCCGGGAGTGAAAGTGATGAGCATGCTCAGTGAGTTCAAGGCGTTTGCGATGCGCGGCAGCGTCATCGATCTGGCGGTCGGCGTGGTCATCGGCGGCGCCTTCGGCAAGATCGTGACCTCGCTGGTGGACCAGATCATCATGCCGCCGATCGGCTGGCTGACCGGTGGCATCGACTTCAGCGACCTCAAGTGGGTACTCAAGCCCGCCGATCCGGTGCACAAGGTGGCCGAAGTGGCCATCCAGTACGGTGCCTTCATCAACACCATGATCCAGTTCCTGATCATCGCGCTGGCGATCTTCGCGGTGATCAAGGGCATCAACACGCTTGCACGTCGCGAGGCGGACAAGCCGGCCGCGCCACCTGCCGATGTGGCACTGCTCAGCGAAATCCGTGACCTGCTCAAGGCCAGGCCACTGGACTGACGACGCCGACAGCCCGGTTCGCCTGTTTCGCATCCGCCAGCGTCGTCCGCTGTGCCCATGTCGTGACTTTCGGCCCGGGTCACCGCCACCGACCACGCCATAATCGGGGCTTGCCCAGTGGAGGTTGTCCGATGCGCCGTATTCCCCTTGCCCTGCTCGTCGGCTGTGCCCTGCTTGTGGGCGGCACGGCCAATGCGGCCAACACCGCAACCCGCATTCCCGATGCGGCCGTAAAGACGGCCGAACAGTTGCGTGACAAGGCGTTGCACGACGACACCGGCATGCGCATCACCGCATCGCTCACCACCGAGGTGGGTCCGCGGCTGGCCGGCAGTGACGCCGACCAGCGCGCCCGCGACTGGGCGGTCGCCAAGTTCAAGTCGCTCGGTTACGACAAGGTCTACACCGAGCCGGTGACTTACCCGCTGTGGCAGCGGCGCAGCGAGCACGGCGCGATCGTCGCTCCGTTTCCGCAACCGCTGGTGCTGACCGCACTGGGCTACTCCGCCGGAACCCCGCGCGGCGGATTGACCGCCGAAGTGGTGAAGTTTGATTCACTCGACGCGCTGAAGGCGGCCGATCCGGCCAGCGTGAAGGGCCGCATCGTCTACATCGGCTTTCGCATGCAACGCTTCAAGGACGGCCACGATTACGGCATGGGTTCGGCCATACGCACCACCGGCGCGGTGTTGGCGCAGTCCAAGGGCGCGGCCGCGTACCTGCTGCGCTCGGCCGGCACCGATTCGCAACAGCGCATCGCCCATACCGGCGTGACTGGCTTCCGCGACCCGGCCAAGGCCATTCCGGCCGCAGCCTTGTCCAATCCCGATGCGGACCAGCTCGAACGCGTGCTGGCCTATGGCAAGCCGGTCAGCGTCAGGCTCGATCTGGATTGCGGCATCGTCGGCGAATACACCGGCGCCAACGTCATCGGCGAGATCACCGGACGCAAGCATCCGGATCAGGTGGTCGCCATCGGCGGCCACCTGGACTCATGGGACCCGGGCACCGGCGCCATCGACGACGCCGCCGGCATAGCCATCACCATGGCCGCCGGCAAGCTGATCGGCGAACTGCCGCAACGCCCCGATCGCACTATCCGCGTCATCGCCTTTGCCAACGAGGAGATGGGCCTGTGGGGTGGTCGTGCCTACGCCGAAAAGCACGCCGACGAGGTGGCAAAGTTCCAGTTGGGTACGGAGTCGGATTTCGGCGCCGGCAAGGTCTGGCGCATGAGTGCAAGCGTGAAGCCGAGCGCGCGCGACGCCATCGCACAGATCGCCAAGGTACTGGCTCCGCTTGGCGTGGAATATGACGCCACGCGCCCGGGCGGCGGCGGTTCGGACCTGTCGCAGATGCATGTCAAGGGCATGGCGGCGCTGAGACTGACCCAGGATGGCACCCATT
>JBDTIE010000003.1:0-2340 GCA_039936515.1 Rhodanobacter sp.
CACCCCGCGCGCGTTCACGCCATCACTGCCGCGGCTGCTCAACGAGCCACCGAGACATCGTCGACTCGGCGCAGCGCGCTCACCGAAGCGTTGAGCTGTCATGCCTGCCAGCGGTATCCGTGCACCGCGCACTGGCTGTCATGGCTACGTTGGTTCTGACGAAACAACGCGACGATGTCGCTGATTGGTGTGGACACGTGGCGCGGCCAATCGACCAACAGCATGCGCGATAGTATGGGACCTCGATAACGGCAATCGGAGCACGCAATGCGGCGCTGGAATGGTTGGGGTGATGACACAGTGGCGATGGAACTGCCCGCTGGCGCGGCGGCATTCCTCGCTAGCCTGATCGGGCCTGGTACGCGGTTGCCCGACGCCGATCTGGCGCAGGTGCTGGCCGCGGTTCCACCGTCACGATTACCGTCGCACCCGTTGATCATTACCAGTGCCGAAGACCGTGTACGGCATGCGCGCGGCCAAAGTCTGCCGGACTGGCTGGCCATGCGTTCCGGCGAATTCGGCGTGTTTCCCGATGGCGTCGCCTACCCGGAAACCACCGCACACATTCGCGAATTGCTGGCATGGGCGGGCATCCACAACGTCGTCGTGATTCCGTACGGTGGCGGCACGTCCGTAGTTGGTCACATCACACCACGCGCAGATGCACGACCAATATTGACGCTCTCGCTGGAACGCATGAACCAACTGGTTGATGCTGATGAAGCGAGCCTGTTGGCAACCTTCGGCGCTGGCGCGAACGGGCCACAAGTGGAAAGTCAGCTGCGCGCGCGCGGCTTCACGCTCGGCCATTTCCCGCAGTCATGGGAGTTGTCCACGCTGGGCGGTTGGGTGGCGGCGCGTTCCAGCGGGCAGCAATCGCTGCGCTATGGCCGCATCGAGCAGTTGTTTGCGGGCGGCACGCTGGAAACGTTTGCTGGCCCGTTGACCATTCCCACCTTTCCCGCTTCTGCCGCCGGGCCAGACTTGCGCGAAATAGTGCTGGGTTCCGAGGGCCGCTTCGGTGTCATCTCGCAGGTCAAGGTGCGCATCACCCGGCTGCCCGAGCAGGAATCGTTTTACGCCGTGTTTCTGCCGGACTGGGTGCGCGCGCTGAACGCGGTGCGCGAACTGGTGCAAGCGCGCGTGCCGCTATCGATGCTGCGCCTGTCCAACGCCGTGGAAACACAAACCCAGTTGATGCTGGCCGGCAAGCCGCGACCGATCGCATGGCTGGAAAAATATCTCGCTATGCGTGGTGCCGACGACGGCAAGTGCATGCTCACTTTCGGCATCACCGGCAACCGCCGGCAAAACGCCGCCTCGCTGCGACAAGCCAAGAAACGTCTGAAGCACTTTGGCGGGGTGTTCACCGGCACTTTGCTTGGGAGCAAGTGGGCAGACCATCGCTTTGCCTTCCCGTACTTGCGTGACAGTTTGTGGAGCGCTGGTTACGCGGTGGATACGCTGGAGACCGCCACCGACTGGAGCAATGTCGATGACTTGTTACAGCGTGTGGAAAGCAGCTTGCGCGATACGCTGACACCAACCGGTGAACGCGTACACGCGTTCACCCACTTGTCGCACGCCTACGGCGAGGGATGCAGCCTGTACACCACCTACGTATTCCGACCCGGCGCCAGTTACGCTGAAGCGTTATCGCGTTGGCAACAACTCAAACACGCTGCCAGCCAAGCGATCGTCGAACATCGCGGCACCATCAGCCACCAACATGGCGTTGGCCACGATCACGCGCCGTATCTGCATGTAGAGAAAGGCGATCTGGGCATGGCCACTTTGCGCGCACTATCGGCCCACTTCGACCCGGAACAGCGGCTGGCGCCCGGCGTGCTGATCGAGCCACTGTGAGCAGCGGTGCGTGGAATGCCGCGTGGCGCGAGCAGGCGCTGCCTACCTTGGCAGAACAGGAATGGGACTTGCTGGTTATTGGCGGCGGCATTTGTGGCGCCGGCATTCTGCGCGAAGCGGCACGCCGTGGCTGGCGCTGCCTGTTGCTGGAACAACGTGACTTTGCGTGGGGCACGTCCAGCCGCTCATCGAAGATGGTGCATGGCGGCTTGCGCTACATCGTGCAAGGTCAGCTCGGGGTGACGCGTGCGTCGGTGCGCGAACGGCAGCGCTTGCTGCGCGAAGCGCCGGGTCTGGTCGAACCACTCAGTTTTGTACTGCCACATTACCGCGGCGGTTTCCCCGGGCGCCGCGCGTTTGGTGGTTTGCTGACCTTGTACGACGCGCTTGCCGGGCGCCGCCATCACCGTTACTACCCCCGCGCCGCGCTGAACTATCTGGTGCCCGGCCTGAAAGCGGACGGACTGCTGGGTG
>JBDTIE010000004.1:0-10580 GCA_039936515.1 Rhodanobacter sp.
CAGCACGCGCAGCTTCAGACCCTGCTCGCGACAATGCCGCGCGACCGCGGAGATCGAGCCGATGCCCAGGCAGTGATCGCCGCCGAGCATGATCGGCAACTTGCCGTCAGCCAGTTCGCGATAGATCGCCTCGTGCGCCGTGGTATTCCACGCCACCACTTCGGCGAGGTGGCGATAGCCATGGTCCGGCGGCAACCAGGGATTGAGCGGGCCGTGCACGTTGCCGCGGTCCACCACCGTCAGGCCGCGGCGTTGCAGATGGCTGGCCAACTCGGCGACGCGCAACGCTTCGGGCCCCATGGAGGCGCCGCGATGTCCGGCGCCGATATCCGTCGGCACACCAATGAGGGAGATTGTCTGCTTGTCCATATTTCACCTGCCGCGTGGCGCGCGCCAAGCCGGAGCGACGGCGCAAGGGAGAGGCCGCCGTGCTTCGCAGAGCGCGAATGGGCAGTCATGGTGCCGGCGCCCGGATTCGAACTGGGGACCTACTGATTACAAATCAGTTGCTCTACCAACTGAGCTACGCCGGCGAAGGCGGTCGATTCTAGCAGGCGGCCGGGAAAGCCACGCGCCGCGGTGTGCGTCGCGCCAATTCAAAAACACCCGGTCGAGTGCGCGCGCACTGCGCTGATGCCAAGGGCGGTGGCGTCAAATGGTCTGCCTGCGGGCACGATCACATCCAGCCAGTACTGCGGCGCAGTCTGCACGCGCTCGACCATGCGCGCGGGAAAGCCCGCGGCGGCAACCTCGTCCAGCCGGCGACGGGCGTTGGCCGGATCCTTGAACACGCCCAACGACACGCTGTTGGGTTGTTCGCCGGCACCGACCACGAAGTAATCGGCGATCCGCCGCGCGTCCAGCTGGCGCGCGGTAGCCAACGCCGCTGCGCGACTGGCGGCCGCTGGCAAGTAGACCCACCAGGTGCTGGCCTGGGCGACCTGCTCCTGGCGGAAACGCATGCGCACGCCGGCGCCAGCCAACGCCTGCCGCGTGTGGCGCAGGTCCTGCGGGGTGGCGAATGGCCCCAGCGCCATGCAGCGCTGTTGCGTGCTCGCCGCACTCGCGTGGGCGATCGCCGGCGTTGCTGGCGGCGCGGCGGCTGGCAGGTCGGCGAGCAACGTCAGCTCCGCCACGCCCGCGTCCGTCACCGGCCGCGGTGCCACCGCATACGGCTGTCCCAACCACACCCACGCCGCCACGACGATATTGAGTGCGCTCAACAGCACGAACAGTAGCCGCAGGATCATGCGCGCCCCACGCTTGCGTCCGCCTGGGCGTCAGGCGTCAGCGTTGCGTCCTGCGCCCAATGCGCCCAATGCGCCAAACCGCGCAGCACACTATCGGCCATGAGTTGCGCCGGCACGTTCAACCACGGCAACAGCGCCGGCGCATCGCCGCCGCCGAGCAGGAGCGTCGGCGTCGCTCCGAGTCGTGGCTGCGCGCGCGCGGCAAAACGCTCGATTGCCGCCGCCAGCGCATGCCAGCAGCCGGACGCCACGGCGTCCTCGGTATTGCGTGCCAGGTCGGTCACCGAGCCTGTGCATTCCACCACCACGCGCGCGGTATTGTCGGCCAGCGCCTGGCGCATGGCGTGGACGCCGGGGACGATCCAACCGCCCAGGTGCTGGCCGTCGGCAGCCAGCGCGTCCAGGGTCAGGGCGGTACCTGCGCTGGCCACCACGCAAGGGGCACGACCGGCGGCACGAGCCGCAACCATTGCCAGGAAACGATCCACGCCAAGCCGCTGCGGCTGCTCGTAGCCATTGCGCACGCCGCAGGCTGCCAGCGGCGTCCTGAGCCAGCGCGGCGCGAGGCCGAAGCGCGCCACGCAGGCGGCGGCCACCTGCGCCTCGCGCGCGCCGTCCACCACCGAGGCGCCGACGATGTCCTGCGGCGGCATCAGGTCAGCCCATGCCTGCTGCAAGCGGACGGACACGTCACAGCTCCAGTCCACGCTGCCGCTTGCGTCCCACGCAGCGGCCGGAGCGGTCGCGCAAGCCCACTTCAGGCGTGAGTTGCCCAGGTCCAGCAGCAGCCTCATGCGCGCCGAACCGAAACGTCCGCGCTATCCACCGTCCTGATTCTGCCGTCCTCCTGGCGCAGGCGCAGCGCACCGCGCGCATCGACACCGGCGCCGGTGCCATCGAACGTGCCCTGCGCGCTGGTGACATGCAACGGCTGGTTGCGCAGCAGGTCGTGTCGCGCGTAATCGTCGCGAAAATCGACGAAGCCCCGGCGTTCAAACTCCTGCAGCCCATCTGCCAGCGCGGCGATGAGCACTGCGACCACCACGTTGCGGTCCGGCGGCGTGCCGCCGTTCAAGCTGGCCAGGTCACAGACCGGCTGACCTGCCTGCGCGCGCAGCGCGGGGGTCACGCGCAAGTTCAGGCCGATGCCGATGATGGCCGCGCACGGGCCGCGATACTCGCCACTGAGCTCCACCAGGATGCCCGCCAGCTTGCCGCCCTTGTTGCCCTTGCCGGCGGCAAGCACGTCGTTGGGCCACTTCAGGCCCGCACCGGCAATGCCGAGCGTCTCCAGCGTGCGCAAGACGATGGTGCCGACCGCGAGTGACAGGCCGGACAACGCGGCAAAGCCGCCATCGAAGCGCTTCAGGCACGACAGGTACAGGTTCATTCCCGGCGGGGAAATCCAGTCACGCCCGCGCCGGCCGCGACCGGCAGTCTGGGTTTCTGCCAGCACGATGCTCAAATCGTGTGCAGCGCCGCCGCGGCGCTGCAGCTCATCGGATGTCGAGTCCAGCTCCCAGTGTATTTCCAGCGCTCCCAGCCGCTTGGCAACGCCGGCAGGCAGGGCCGCACGGATCGCGGCTGCATCGAGCAACTGCAACGGCCATTCCAGTTGATAGCCGGTCGTCCCGCGCGAGCCAACCGGCAACCCGCGCGCGCGCAAGCCTTGCACCTGCTTCCAGATGGCCGCCCGGGTCACGCCCAGGGCATTGGCGACGTCGGCGCCGGAAACCGGTCCGCCGGCGGCCATCTCGACCAGTATCTGCGGTGGATAGTTGTTCATGTGAGCTCCCGCGTGCGGCCATGCACAGCTTGCCGATTCTAGCGTGCGGCCACGCAGGCACCTGCCCGCGATGCGCGCGGCCGTGAGCACTGGCATCGCGCGGCGGTTTCTGACAGGATCGGAAGTCGGGCTCGCTGGTTGAGGTGAACAACAATGCATGCCACACATTGGCTGATTGGCTGCGGCTTGTGCATCGCCAGCATCGGCGTCATGGCTGCGCCGTCTGCGGACACCCAGGATATGGACGCCCCGGCCCACACCAGCGCGGATCCCGGCAGCGTGCGCGACGGCGGCACGACCGGCAGCGACGTGCTGAGCCTGGGTCACGACACCAGCGCGCACGGCGGTGTGGAATCCACCCCCGACACGCCGGCCAGTTCCAGTGCCTCCGGCGGCAGTACTCCAACGCGTGCGCGCGCGTCGCACGTCGGTTGGCAATCGCTGTTGCCAGGGTCCATCCAGTAAGCGATCCGCCGCATGCCGGGAAGTCCGTGGGTCTGGCTGCGCGCACGTTTCGAACCCAAACCCATCGCTCCGGCGCTTTGGCGGCGGGCACTTGCCGCATACGCCCCGGCGCGTCGGCTGGACCTGCCGCGGCAGCAACTCCTGCGCGTGCTCAGCGCGCAGTTCCTGGCACGCAAGCGCTTCCATCCGCTGGCTGGTGCGGTGCTGGACGATTACTGGCGTCTGCTGATCGCCATGCAGGCCTGCCTGCCGGTGCTCCGGCACGGTGCCGGCGCACTGCGCGGTTGGCGCGCGGTGCTGGTGTACCCGGGCGAGTTCAAGGTGCGCCGCAGCCACCACGACGAGCACACCGGCGTGGTCAGCGAACGTGACGAGGTCATGATCGGCGAGGCGTGGGAGCGCGGGCCGTTGGTGTTGTCGCTGGCCGACGTGCAACTGGACATCGAGCAGCCGTGGGACGGCTACAACGTGGTCATCCATGAGATCGCACACAAGCTGGACATGCTCGACGGCCCGCCCGATGGCGTGCCGCCGTTGACCGACATCTCGCGCCGACGCTGGATCGGCGAGTTCCAGCCGGCCTACGATCGCCTGGCCGGCGCCGTACACGCCGGCACGCATACCGTGATTGATCCTTACGCAGCCGAAAGCGCCGCCGAATACTTTGCCGTGGTCAGCGAGTTGCACTTCTCCCAGCCCGCCACGTTGCGCCATGCCGAGCCGGCCATCGCCGGCTTGATGGAAGACTATTACGGTCCCTCGCCCGCTGCCGGCATTGATGCGGGCAGTTGCAGGCCTGCGCCGGGACGGTGACTTCGTGCTTGTCGGCGGCGCGCGTCGGTCAGCGTGCAGCGTCGCCAGCGTCGCGCAGTTGCTCACGCAGGAAAGGAATGGTGATGCGTCTCTGCGCCGCCAGCGAGGCCTGGTCGAGCCGATCCAGCAGATCCAGCAAGGCACCGAGGTCACGCGGATAGCGTGCGAACAGCCAGTCGAGCACGCCGTCGTCCAGCGCCAGGCCGCGCGCGGCGGCCTGGGTTTTCAATACCGCGCGGCGCTCGTCATCAACCAGTGGCTTGAGCGTCAACTGCGTGCAGGCGCCCAGGCGCGAGCGCAGGTCCGGAAGCGTGAGCGGCAATTGCGCCGGGGCGCCGGTGGCCGCAAAGAGCAAGCTGCCACCGTCCGTGCGGGTTCGGTTGTACAGGTCGAACAATGCGTACTCGGCGTCGCGCCGGCCAGCGATGGCATCGATGTCGTCCAGCGCCAGCAGGTCGGCGCCGGCAATGGCACGCAGCGCGTCGGCCGGCTGCCCGATGCCTGTCAGCGGCAGGTATTGCACCACCCGTCCGGTGGCGTGCGCGGCGTGGCAAGCGGCTATCAGCAGGTGGCTCTTGCCGCTGCCGGAGGGGCCGTGCAGGTAAAGCCACGGCGCGCCGCGCCGGCTTGCCAGCACCTGTGCCGCCGCAAGGGCGAGGGCATTGGCACCGGCATGGAAGTACTCGAAACGCTGGCGCCGCGGCCAGCGCAGGGCGAGCGGAAGCTGGGCGGTCACGGCGTGGGCGGCACGCCCGCTGCCGGCGGTGCGGCGTCCATACCTTGCCCCTGGCCAGCGCCGTCTCGCCGCACCTCCAGCTCCACCTCGGTGATCGCCGGATCGTCCGGTCCCTCGCCGGTGTACAGCTCACTCATGCGGTAGCGCTCCACCAGGTAGCGCAGCAACACCACGATCACCGACGCCGCCGGCAACGCCAGCAGCACGCCGAGGAAACCAAACAGGTAGCCGCCGGCCATCACCGCAAAGATCACTGCCACCGGATGCAGGCCGATCTTGTCGCCCACCAGCTTTGGCACCAGCACGTAGCCTTCCAGCATCTGGCCCAAGCCGAACACGCCGCACACCAGCAGCACATGCGTCCAGTCACCAAACTGCACCAGCGCGGCGACGATCGCGGCGACGAAGCCGATGATGAAACCCAGATACGGTACGAAACTGAGCAGCCCTGCCACCATGCCGATGAGCGGCCCCACCGACAGCCCCATCAGCGCCAGGCCGGTGCCGTAGAACGCACCCAGCGCCAACATCACCAGCAGCTGTCCGCGCACGAAGGCGCCGAGGATGGCGTCCGATTCGCGTCCCAGATGCGCGATGGTCGGCTGGATCGAGCGCGGCAGCATGCGGTCGATGGTGGCTACCAGGCGGTCCCAGTCGCGCAGCAGGTAAAACGCCACCACCGGCACCAGCACCAGGTTGGTCAACCACAGCGCGATGCCAAGGCTGGAGCTGGTGACCTTGCCCAGCACCAGCGTAGCCATGCCGCCGACCGAGTCCATGTGCGCCTTGAGCATGGCCAGCAAGCGGTCGCTGTCCAGCGCGTGCGGGTCCAGATGCAAGCGAGTCTGAAGCCACGGCCACGCCGTGTCCTGCGCCCAGGCGGCATAGCGCGGCAGATTCTGGATGAGGTTTTCCACCTGGCGCGCAATCAGCGGGATCAGCAACAGCAGAACGCCGATGAAAACCAGCATCAAGACCATGAAAACGATGGTTGCCGCCCAGGTGCGGCCCAGTCCCAGACGTTCCAGCCGGTCCACCAGCGGATCACCGAGGTAGGCCAGCATGCCGGCGATGGCAAACGGCATGATCACCGGCGCCAACAGCCAGATCAGGTAGATGAAAACGGCGGCGATGGCCAGCAGTTGCCAACGCCGTGAGCTTTCCTGATTCAAACCCTGGCTCCCCGCGGGTTGGGGTTGCACACGCTGACCACGTCCATCACTGCGCCCAGCGCAGGGTGACATCGGCACCGGCGTGCGGTTGGCTCTCCACCAGCAAGCGACCACCGGCAGCCAGGCTGGCGGCCAGCCCGTCCAGCGGCAGGGCGGCCTGCACTGACAGCAACACGCCATCGTCCTGGCCGCCCAGCGTGGCGACGCGGCGCACGGCCGGGTCGGCCCTCAACGTCGACAGCAGGTTTGCGTAGTCGAGCGCGCTGTGCAGCCCGCCAACCCAGAATTTGCCCTCACTGACGCTGGCGCCGACTACATTGAGTTGCTTGCCAACGCGCTGCACCAAGGCCCTGCCGGCGTCGGCCAGCAAGGCGTCCTCGGTGCTGCCTTGCGCGCTCCATTGCTGCGCCTTGCCACCGGAGACGAACGTCCACTGCGCGCGGCCATCGTGCATGCTCCCGACCAGCACCAGCCCGGTGTGGTAGCGCTGGTTGATAGCCGCCAGCGCCGCCGGGTCACCGGCGGCAACCTTGCCTGTGTCGACCGCCTCGTCCGCCTGCGGATAGGCCACGCTCGTGCCCCGGGCTGTGGCAACGGCCGCGAGCCTGGTCAGCGCCGATTGGTCGAACAGCACGCCATCACTGCCGCGCACCAGCAGCAGTACCGGCGGCTTGGCGCTGGCGGCAGGCACGCCGAGCTTGGCCACCAGACGCTTGACCGCGCCCGGTTCGAAGTTGACCTCCAGGCTCATGCCGCCGGGGACACGCTGGTACTGGAATTTCTGCACCATCGCGCCAGCGCCTTGCAATGCGTCGGCATAACCACTCTTGCTGCGCAGGTCCTGGCCGCCGGCCACGCGCGTCAGCACCTGTCCCAGCGCGATGGCAAAGGCGTCGCTGCGCTGCGCGGCACTGGTGTCGGGCACCGGCACAACCACGATATACGGCGACGCGTCCGCCCCTTGCGCGTGCAACGCGGACAAGCCGGTGAGCGCTAGCAGCAGGGCAACGAGCAACAGTCGGTACAGGCGCATCAGTGTGGGATCGGCGTGGGTGAAGCACGCAGTCTGCCCAATCGCGCTGCCAGCGTCCATCGGCCAAGCGGTTGCAGCGGAGCATCGCCGGCGCGCGAGGCTGCTAAACTTTCGCGTTTCACGCAAGCGGCTTTGCCCATGTCCGACGCCCTCACCTACCGTGCCGCCGGGGTCGATATCGACGCGGGCAACGCCGTGGTCGAACGCATCAAACCGCTGGTCAGGCGCACCTTCCGCCCCGAAGTGATGGGCGGGCTGGGTGGTTTCGGTGGCCTGTTCGACCTTTCCGGACGTTACCGCGAGCCGGTGCTGGTGTCCGGCACCGACGGCGTCGGCACCAAGCTCAAGCTGGCCCAGCAGCTGGGCCGGCACGACACCATCGGCATCGACCTGGTTGGCATGTGCGTCAACGACGTGCTCGTGCAGGGCGCCGAACCGCTGTTTTTCCTTGACTACTTCGCCACCGGCAAGCTGGACGTGGACACCACGGTGGCGGTGGTCGGCGGCATCGCCCGCGGCTGCGAACTGGCCGGTTGCGCGCTGATCGGTGGGGAGACCGCCGAGATGCCGGACATGTACCCGCCGGGTGAATACGACCTGGCCGGCTTCACCGTGGGCGCCGTCGAAAAGTCGCAGATGCTCACCGGCGCGGCAATTGTCGCCGGCGACGTGGTGCTTGGGGTGTCCTCGTCCGGACCACACTCCAACGGCTACTCGCTGATCCGCAAGGTCCTCGAGCGCGCAGGCAACCCGTTCGACACGGATCTGGGCGGTATCAGCCTGATCGACGCATTGATGGCGCCGACCACGATCTACGTCAAACCCATGCTCGACCTGTTGCGTACCCACGCCGCGCTGGTCCACGGCATGGCACACATCACCGGCGGCGGGCTGAAGGAAAACATCATCCGCGTCGTGCCCGAAGTCCTGGGCCTGGATCTGGATGCCGCAGCCATCGTGTTGCCGTCGGTGTTTGACTGGCTGCAGCGCGAGGGGCGGATCGCGCCCGAGGAAATGTGGCGGACGTTCAATTGCGGCGTGGGTTTTACTGTCATCACCTCGCGCGATGGTGTGGACGCGGTCAGCGCATTGCTGGCCACGCATGACCTGGCCAGTTCGGTGATCGGCAGCGTGGTCGCGGCCGGTGATAGCGAGCGCGTGCGCATTGGCTGATTGGCTGCAGGCGAACGAGGACCCCGCGCTGCCACGCGTGGCCGTGCTCGCCTCCGGGCGCGGCAGCAACCTGGCCGCGTTGCTGGCCGCCCGCGACCGCGGCGAGTTGCCGGTGCAGTTCGTGCTGGTGGGCTCGGACAAGGCCACCGCACCGGCGCTGCAGCTGGCAACCGAGGCCGGCGTGTCGACCCTGGCGCTTGATCCGCGCAGCTACCCGGACCGGCGCGCGTTCGATCACGACCTGCTGCAATGCGTGGCTGCCAGCGGCGCGCAGTACCTGGTCCTGGCCGGCTACATGCGCGTGGTCGATGGCGAGGCGCTGCGGCCATGGGTGGGGCGCGTGATCAACATCCACCCGTCACTGCTGCCCAAGTACCGCGGCCTGCACACGCATCGGCGCGCGCTGGACGCCGGTGACGTGGAGCATGGCGCGAGCGTGCATTTCGTCACCGCCGAGCTCGACGGCGGGCCGGTGATCGCGCAGGCGCGCATGCGCGTGGTTGCAGGCGACGACGAGGACGCGCTGGCTGCGCGCCTGCTGCCGCTGGAGCATCGCCTGCTGCCGGCCGTACTCGCCCTGCTCGCTGGCGGGCGCCTGCAATGGGTCGATGAGCGGCCGCAACTGGACGGCACGCCGCTGGACGCGCCGCTGATGCTGGGCACACACGGCCTGCACCGGCCGCAGTGACCGACTGTTCAGTCCGCCGCTGGCAGACTGCAAGGCATGACCGTCCATTCCCTGCTTGCCGGCACGTTCGCTCTCGTCCTGCTCTGCGCCAGTGCGCCGTCCGCCGCCGCGCCGCCGCAGGCGTTCACCGCCAGCTACAACGTTTCGCAAAATGGCCAGCCGCTGGGCGAGGCGCAGGTGCGCCTGCGCGCGGTCGGCGATGGGACCTGGAGCTACACCCGTGACGTGCAAGGCACCGGCGGTTTGGCCGCCATGCTCGGCGCCAGCCTCAGCGAACGGTCCACCGTGCGCTGGAAGGGCGATGTGCCCGAGGCCATCAGCTACGACTACCAGTTGCAGGCGGCGATCAAGAACAAGCGACGCAAGCTGCGCGTGGATTGGACCGCCGGTCAGGTGAGCGTCGACGAGGGCAAGGGCGCGACGACCTATGCGGCGCAACCGGGCATGGTCGAGCGCAACACGCTGGCCCTGGCGTTGGGCCTGGCCCTGCGCGATGGGCGGCGCGAAGTCTCGCTGCCGGTCGCGGTGCGCCAGGCGGTGGAAATCCAGCACTTCAAGGTGACCGGCACGGAAACCGTCAAGGTTCCGGCCGGCAGCTTCAAGGCGTTGCGCGTGGAGCGCACCGACGCCGATCGCGGCTTCACCGCGTGGTATGCCCCGGACCGCTATCCCCTGCCAGTCAAACTGTCACAACACGACGGCGGCGACATGCAGATGGAGCTGGTCAGCTACAGCGGGAGCTGAGCCCGTCCAATCGCCACGCGGGCCTGCGAACGTTGATGAGGTCGCCGGGTGCTCGGGTCAGTTCGGCAGGCGCCGGATGTGGGCGCCGAGCATGCCGAGCTTCTCCTCGATGTTTTCGTAGCCGCGGTCGATATGGTAGACGCGGTCGACGATGGTGTCGCCATCGGCCACCAGCCCGGCCAACACCAGGCAGGCGGAGGCACGCAAGTCCGTTGCCATGATCGGCGCGCCGCTCAGTTGCGCCACGCCCTGCACCACGGCGGTATTGCCCTCCACGCTGATGTCCGCACCCAGGCGCTGCAGCTCGTGGGCGTGCATGAAGCGGTTTTCGAACACCGTTTCGGTGACGACGCCGGTGCCCTTGGCCACGCAGTTGAGCGCGGTGAACTGCGCCTGCATGTCGGTGGGAAACGCCGGGTACGGCGCGGTGCTGATATCCACCGCGCGCAACTGGCGGTCGTGCATGTCCAGCTCGATCCAGTCCGGGCCGACGTTGATCTGCGCGCCGGCCTCCTCCAGCTTCAGCAGCACCGCATCCAGCGTGTCTGCCCGGGCGTGGCGGGTGCGTATTTTGCCGCCGGTCATGGCCGCGCCGACCAGGAACGTGCCGGTCTCGATGCGGTCTGGCAACACTTCGTATTCGGCCCCGTGCAGGCGCTCGACGCCATGGATGACCATGGTCGGCGTGCCTTCGCCCTCGATCTGCGCGCCCATGGCCAT
>JBDTIE010000005.1:0-10007 GCA_039936515.1 Rhodanobacter sp.
GTCGCCGGCCACTGCGCCATCGCCGCCGGCCGCACACGTTGCGCCGCCGACGCCGAGGTCGCCGATCCGCGCCACCACGGCGGCCATGCCGCTCGCCGACGCGACCGCGGAAGCACCGGAGTTTGACAACGGTCTCGGTGGCTTCGTCGATGGCGGGCGCAATTACTGCATCACGCTGGGCGCGGCGCAAGACACGCCGGCGCCATGGATCAACGTTATCGCCAACCCGACGTTCGGCTTCCTCGTGTCGGCCGAGGGCAGTGGCTACACGTGGTCGCTCAACAGCCAGCAGAACCCGTTGACGCCGTGGCCCAACGACCCGGTCAGCGATGCCCCGCACGAGGTGCTGTACCTGCGCGACATGGACACCGGCGTTTTGTGGAGTGCCACCGCGTTGCCGATACGCGTGGCCGACGCTACCTACACCACCATCCACGGCAAAGGCTGGACGCGCTTCAGCCACGATGCGCACGACATCGCGCTGGAGCTCACCCAATGCGTGGCGATCGACGATCCGGTGAAGGTTTCGCGCCTGCGCCTGGTCAACCGTTCATCGCGTTTGCGGCGCATCGAACTGACCGGCTATGTGCAGTGGGCGCTGGGTGCCAATGGCACCACCAGCGCGCCGTTTGTCATCACCGCGCGCGACGCCGGCAGCGGCGCGTTGTTTGCGCGCAATCCATGGCGCGCCGACTTTGCCGAACGGGTGGCCTTCATCGACCTGGGTGGCATGCAGCAGGCGTGCACCGCGGACCGCCGTGAGTTTCTCGGCGCACTGGGCAGCGTTGCCCAACCGGCGGCGCTGCACGGCGACCGGCCGTTGTCCGGCCGCGTGGGCGCCGGACTGGATCCGTGCGGCGCGCTGCAAACGCACATCGAGTTGCCACCGGGGACGCAGATCGACGTGTTGTTCGCGCTTGGCGATGCGGCCGACGCCGCCGAAGCGCAGCGGCTAGTCGCGCGCTATCGCAGTGCAGACTTCGATGCCCTTCTGGCGCAGGTCGCCGCGCAGTGGAATGGCGTACTTGACACGGTGCAGGTCCACACGCCTGATCGGGCGCTGGACATCGTGCTCAACGACTGGCTGCTGTACCAGGTGACCAGTTCGCGGCTGTGGGCGCGTACTGCCGGCTACCAGGCCAGCGGCGCCTATGGCTTCCGCGACCAGTTGCAGGATGTGATGGCGTTGTGCGTCACGCGACCGGACCTGGCCCGCGAGCACCTGCTGCGCGCCGCGGGTCGACAGTTTGCCGAGGGCGACGTGCAGCATTGGTGGTTGCCGCCCAAGGGCCAGGGCATTCGCACGCGCATCAGCGACGACCGCATCTGGCTGGCGTATGTGGCCGCGCATTACGTGGACGTCACCGGCGACATCGCGGTGCTGGACGAGGCGTTGCCGTTTCTCACCGGCCCGGCTATTGCCGATGGTGCCACCGATGCGTTCTTTCATCCGGGCACGGGCGACAAGCGCGTGGGCGTGTACGAGCACTGTGCGCTGGCGCTGGACTCGGCCCTGACGCGTGGCGCGCACGGCCTGCCGCTGATCGGCAGCGGTGACTGGAATGACGGCATGAACAAGGTCGGAGACGAAGGCCGTGGCGAAAGCGTGTGGCTGGGATGGTTCCTGCTGGCGACCCTTGCCGCATGGACGCCGCACGCGGTGCAGCGCGGCGAAGACGAGCGCTTGCAACGCTGGCGCGCCTATGCCGATGCCTTGCGCGTGGCGCTGGAGCAGGCCTGGGACGGCCAGTGGTACCGCCGTGGCTATTACGACGACGGTACGCCGCTGGGATCGAGCACCAGCAAGGAATGCTGGATCGACACCATCGCCCAGTCCTGGAGCGTCATCGCCGGCGCCTCCGACCCGGCCCACGCGGCGCAGGCCATGGGCGCGGTCGACCGCCTGCTGGTGGACCATCCGCATCGCGTCGCGCGGCTGTTCACCCCGCCGTTCGATCACGCTGACGAAAACCCTGGCTACATCAAGGGTTATCCGCCGGGCGTGCGCGAGAACGGCGGCCAGTACACCCACGGCGCCACCTGGTCGGTGTTTGCCTGGGCCGGGCTGGGCGATGGGGAACGCGCGGCTGATACCTTCGCCATCCTCAATCCGCTTCATCACAGTGACAGCGCCGCGGCGGTGCAGCGCTACAAGGTCGAGCCGTATGTCGCCTGTGCGGACGTCTATTCGGTGGTTCCACACATCGGCCGCGGCGGCTGGACGTGGTACACCGGCTCGGCGGCATGGCTTTATCGCGCCGGACTGGAGGCGCTGCTGGGCTTCCGCCTGCACGGCGACGAACTGCGCATGGCCCCGTGCGTCCCCCGGGCGTGGCCGCAGTTCACCCTGACCTATCGCCATCGCCGCGTGCACGAGAGCGTTTACACGATCAACGTGACCAACCCCGAGGGCGTATGCGGCGGCATCAAGTCGCTGCAGGTCGATGGCCAGATGCTGGCGCCGGAGGCTGCGATCGCGTTGCTTGACGATGGCACCGCGCATAGCGTGGAGATCACGCTGGGCTGAACGTCTGGACGTCCAATCTGCGCTGGTGCCGATGGGGGTATGCTCGGTCTGTGCGCGGTTGTTTGCAGCTGGCACAGGTTCAAGGCGTCGCCGGCGGATGCCGGCGCGCAGGAGGCAACGGACGGCGATGTACATGGATGACTTCACCCCGGCCGCGCAGGCGCTGGCCGCCGATGGCTGGTGCGTGCTGCCGCAACTGCTGCCTCCCGAACAGACCGCCGTCTTGCGCGCCGAATGCGCCGCGCTGGATGCCGCGCATGCCTTCCGCCGCGCGCGGACCGGCCTGGAACGCACCGCCTCGATGCTGCGTACCGACCGCACCCACTGGTTCGCCCCGGACGCGTTGAGCGCGCCGCAGCGCGCCTACTTGCGACGCCTGAATGCCTTGCGCATCGCCTTGAACCGCAATCTCATGCTTGGCCTGGTTGATTGCGAGGCGCATTACGCGGTGTATCCGGTTGGTGGCGGCTATGCGCGCCATCGCGACTGCATGCATTACAGCGAGGCGCGCGTGGTGTCTGCCGTGTACTACCTCAACGAGGACTGGCAGCCGGACGATGGTGGCGCCCTGCGCCTGTACCTGCCCGACGGCGCGCACCACGACATCGTGCCGACCGGTGGCACCCTGGCGCTGTTCCTGTCCGCCCAGTTCGAACACGAGGTTCTGCCGGCCAAGCGCGAACGCACCAGCATTGCCTGCTGGCTGCGCCAGCGACAGGCGCCCGAGCAACCGACCTGTTGATGCCGCGACGTAGGGCGGGCATGCCCGTCCGGCTCTCTGGACGGGCGTTGCGCATGGCGGAAAATACGGTGGGCAGTGCCCACCCTGCCTCTTACGATCGCGCCGATTCTTCTGCCACCGCATTGAAGCGCGCGGTGATGTAGTCGTCGCTGAAGCTGGTCATGTCGTAGCCGCGAATGAAGCCGCAGTGGCCGCCGTAGCGGGCGATGTCCAGCTCGACATTGGCCGGCAACGTCAAGCGCTCGAATTCCGCCACGGGAATGACCGGGTCATCGCGTGAGGTAAGGATGGTGGCCGGGATCGGCATGTGCACCAGCGCGTTGCCGGCCAGCGAATAGCCGTCCAGATAGGCATCCAGCGACGCGTACTCGGTGTGCCGTCGCACCATGGCGTCAGTCAGTCCACGCAGGTGCTGCTTGAGCTCGGCCGGCTCGAAATACGCATGGTCGGGAAATGCCGCCTGCTTGGCGCGCAACGAGCGCCGCCACTTGTGCATGAAGTACGCCTGGTAAATCCACGACGCGCCTTTCTCCAGCGAAAACAAGCCTGCGGCCGGGTCGATGATCGGACAGATCGCCAACACGTAGCGCAGCGCAATGCCGTGTGCGGGCGCCGCCAGCGCCGCGCGCAAGGCAAAGTTGCCGCCGAGCGAAAAGCCGGCAAGGCACATCGGTCGCGCCGGCCAGCGCCGGGCGATATCAGCCAGCGCGTACACCACCTCGTCGATCCGGCACGAATGGAACAGCGCCTCGTTGAGCGGATAACTGTCGCCGTGGTCGCGGAAGTTGAGCCGGAACACGTCCCAGCCGTCAGCCAGCAGGCGACTGCCGGTCTGCAGCACATAGGTCGAGTCGATGCTGCCTTCCCAGCCATGGAACAGCACCGCCAGCCCGCGCGCGCGCGGCAAGCCATGCTGCGCGGTGAAGGCGCCGGTCAGGCGCACGCCGTCGCCCCCGTCCACCACCATCGCCTGCGCGCCCTCGAGCACGCGCCGCGCCGCCTGCGGCAGCAAAAACCGGCGTACACCGCTGGAGGACAACATCGTCTGCACGTGGCCGTTGCGCAGCGACCAGGTCGGCACGAAGTCCGCACCACGCGGCAGGTTCATGGCCCGGCGGTGCCCTGCTGGCCGGCGTCCAGCGCTGCGCTGATGCGCGTGCGTGCGGTCTCGGCCATGTGCCGGCGGCCGTCGTTACTCACCGGCACGACCTCGAGGAACCAGACCTCCACATCCATGGGCGCGGCGCCCAGCAGTCGCCACAGGTTGGCACCAAAATTTTCATTGGCGCGAAAACCGCCGTCGATCACGCGCCGGCCGCCACGCGTGAAACGCAAGGCGATCGGCTGCACCGGCACGTCGGCGTCCAGCGCGGCCTGGAAGATGCGCGCATGGAAGACGCGCGGCGTGCCGTCGTCGCTGGTGCCGCCTTCGGGAAACACCGCCACCGAACGACCTGCGTGCAGGCGCTCGACCATGGTCTGCATCACCGCCGCCAGCGAGTGGTTGTTGCCGCGGCGGTGGAAGATGGTGCCGCCGCTGGCGGCCATCCAGCCCACCAGTGGCCAGTGCGCGATCTCCGCCTTGGCCACGAAGCACGCGGCGCGTTGGCTGTGCACCGCCTCGATGTCAGTCCACGAGGTGTGGTTGGCGACGAACAACACCGGGTCGGGCAGCGGCTGGCCGTGGCGCACTGCGCGCAGGCCGAAGATTGCCAGCAGCCGTCGCGACCACGCGCGCTGCAGTCGGTGTGCCATCGGTTCGTCGCCATCGAGCATCACCGCGTCGCGGTTCCAGCTCATGATGAAGGCGCACAGTCCGATGCCGGCGACGATGTGCACCAGCAGCAGCGGCAGGCGCCACAAGTAGCGCAACGGACGCAGACCATCGCCGGGTGCGGAAGGGATCGGATCAGTGGACATGAGCGGATCAGTCTAGCGTCACTGGCCTGGGCCGCGAGGGGCCAGGTGTGACAGCGGCAGTGATCCGGGCGCCTTGACCGTGCGCAGCACGAAGCTGGAATTGACATCCGCCACGCCCGCGGCATTGAGCAGGTGGTCGAGCAGGAAGCGCGAGAAGTCCTTGAGGTCGGCGACGTACACATGCAGCAGGTAATCCATGTCGCCGGTCAGCGCGTGGCAGGCGGTGACTTCGTCCCACTCATTCACCTGCTGCACGAAGCTTTCCACCGCGGCGCTCTCGTGCCGGTTCAGTTGCACGCGCACGAAAGCCTGCAGCCCCAACCCCACCGCTTGCGGGTCAATGCGCGCGGCGTAGCCCAGGATCACCTTGTCCGCCTCCAGCCGCTGCAGCCGGCGCAAACATGCCGAAGGCGACAGATTGATGCTCTCGGCCAGATCGGCATTGGTGATGCGTCCGGCGCCTTGCAAGGCGGCAAGCAGCCGCAGGTCCGTGCGGTCCAGGGTTGTCATATGCAACAAACCACGCAAGTAGTTGGCAACGGCGCAATGATAGTGTGCAAAGTCTGTGCATGGAAACAAAGCGGCAACCATCGTGCGTGCTCTTGTCCGTATGCTGGGGGCGCACCTTTGTCCACCGGAGTTTCGTCATGGCCGAGCCGCGCAAGATCGAACACCAGCAGACCGACCGTGGTTACGTGCCCGTCTACGCCACCGGCGTCGTCGAGCAACCGTGGGAGCGCTACACGGCAAGCGAGCACGCGGTGTGGGACACCTTGTTCCAGCGCCAACGCGAGTTGCTGCGAGGGCGCGCGTGCCAGGAATTCCTCGATGGCGTGGAGCGCTTCGGCCTGGGCGACGGCGGCATCCCGAAATTTGTCGATCTCAACCGCGTGCTGGCCAAGGCCACCGGCTGGGAATTGGTCGGTGTGGAGGGCCTGCTGCCGGACGAGGTGTTCTTCGACCACCTGGCGCACCGGCGCTTTCCCGTGACCTGGTGGATCCGCAAGCCCGATCAGCTGGATTACCTGTCCGAGCCGGATTTGTTTCACGACATGTTTGGCCACGTGCCGTTGCTGCTCAACCCGGTGTTTGCCGACTACATGCAGGCTTATGGCCGTGGCGGCATGAAGGCGTTCGCGCTCGGCCCCGAAGCGCTGGTGAACCTGACGCGGTTGTACTGGTACACGGTGGAGTTCGGCCTGATCAAGACCGATGACGGCATGCGCATCTATGGCGCGGGCATCGTCAGCTCCAAGGGCGAGTCGATCTATAGCCTGGATTCACCCGCGCCCAACCGCATCGGCTTCGAGCTCGAGCGGGTGATGAACACGCGTTACCGCATCGACACCTACCAGCAGACGTATTTCGTCATCGACGATTTCGAGCAGCTGTTTGACGCCACGGGTCCGGATTTCACGCCGATCTACGCGCGCCTCGCAGACCAGGGCGCGCACGCGGCGCGCAGCGTTCTCAACACTGATCGCGTGTTCACACGGGGCAGTGGCGAAGGTTGGGCCAGCGACGCGGACGTATGAGGTGAGCGTCCTGCCGTAGTCCAGCGCGCGCACAGGCGCGCGGCGCGCCGCCCTATGCTTCTTCGCCGCCGGCGGCGTCCAATCAGGGTTCAGGCGCCAGTTCCCGGCCGGGGCAACTCGCTCACCTGCAACACCTGGGCAATGCGCGCGCCGTTCCAGCGGTAGACCAGGTGCTGCGCCTGTACGCAACGCGCAACCACATCCGGATACAACGCGGCCAGGCATTCACCGCCGGCGTGGCGCGCGCTGTCGTACACGATGCCGTTGGAGCCTGCGGCGCGCAGTTCGGCCGCCAGCGCCACACTGGCGACGTAGCTGTCCGGGTCACTCTCGGCAGGCCAGCCGCCACGCATGTCGTGCAGCCTGCTGTCGACGCTGGTGCGGTAACAGCGCATCTGGATATCACAGGCGGGTTCGGCAGTTGCGGCGAGGAATTTCTCGCGGTGGAACACCGTCTCTTCGACCGCCGTGGCCGCGCTGTGTCCGGCATAGAACACGCCCCAGGTGCCATCGGAAAAGCGGCTGCCCTGCGGGTCCAGATGGGTGAAGGCAGCCATCACCGGCGTGCTGCCCGGGCCGCTGATGCGCCGCGTCTTTGGCACCAGTCGAAGCGCGCCCAGTTCGTCCCGCAATCGCGGGTTGGTCATCGCCTCCAGCGCAAACAACGCCTCCAGATCGCCAGGGTCGGCGATGCGGTCGAAGACGCCGACCGGCGGAAACCGGCTGGGTACGATGCGGTAGGCCTGCGTCCAGCGGATGCGTTTGGGCGGTGGCAGGTGATCGGTCATGGCGGTGGCCGCATTCGTTGGCGTGACAACAACTTCAGGCGCATGGCGCCGGCGCGACCGCGGCAAGACTGCCGCCGCTGAAACCGCGCCAGCGGCAGGAAGCCAGTGTTGCGTCCCGGCATCTCAGCGCCCGCGACAACCGATCAACCGCGCTGCGCGTCCAGATACTGGCGCACCACGTAAAGGTCCGCCACGTTGCCCGAAAGCATGCGCTGCAGCGCCGATTGGCCGCCGAACAGCGGCGCCTGATTGGGCCTGGCAAGCCACGCGTCCGCCTGGGCCGGATCGGGAAACAGGATCTGCAGCGACTTCCAGATCCCCAGCAGGTAGCTGATGCGCTCCAGCGTGTCGCGCGTCAGGGCGCCATCGCCCTCGCGTTTCCATTTGTAGAAGGTTGACTCCGGCGGCTCGCCAAGCAGTCGACGCTGCTCGGCAATGCGCAGCTTCCATTGCTCGGCCATGCGAAAGAACGCACGCAGCGCCGCAGGGGCGAAAGGGTCAGCCGACGAGCCCTGACCGGCGGCTTGTGCAACGATGCGGGACGATTGCTCAGACATCACCACAACTTTCCGTGTGAAGTTATATGGGATATTACTTCATGGGAAACGAAATGCCCAATGGATGCTCACGGCTGCAAGTCCGTTTCGTCCGTGTTGCAGTTACAACCAAAATCCGGTTCCGGGCCGCCATCGGCGATGAAGCGATCGATGCGTTGTTCCAGCACCGGCAGCGGCACCGAGCCGGTGGACAGCACCGTGTCGTGGAAATGGCGGACATCAAACTTCACGCCCAGTGCCGCTTCCGCGCGCGTGCGCAATTCGCGGATTTTCAGATAGCCCAGTTCATAGGACAGCGCCTGGCCCGGCCAACTGATATAGCGGTCCACCTCATTGGCGATTTCACGTGCGGACAGGGCCGTGTTGGCGGTTAGGTAGTCGATCGATTGTCGCCGGGTCCAGCCCAGGTGATGCACGCCGGTGTCGACCACCAGGCGGCAGGCGCGCCACATCTGGTAGGTGAGATAACCAAAGCGCTGGTACGGCGTCTGGTAGATGCCCATTTCGTTGCCGAGGTATTCCGAATACAGCCCCCAGCCTTCGCCATAGGCGGAGATGTAGCCGTTGCGGCGAAAGGCTGGCTGGCCATGGCTTTCCTGCGCCAGTTCCAGCTGCAATGCGTGGCCCGGGTAGGACTCGTGCAGGGTGAGCGCGGGCATGTTGTACAGCGGTCGTGACGGCAGGTCGTAGGTGTTGACCATGTACTCGTTGGCGCCGCCGCGGCCGGAGGTGTAATACGGCGCGATCGCGTCCGGTACCGGCACGATGGTGAAACGCGCGCGAGGCAGGTGGCCAAAAAATCTGGCCATCTGGCCGTCCACCTGCTTGGCGACCCAGGCGCTGCGCATCAGCAGCTCTTCGGGCGTCCTGGCGTAAAACTGCGGATCCGTGCGCAGGAACTGCAAAAACTGCTCGAAGCTGCCCTTGAAGCCGGTTTCGGCCATTACCTGCAGCATCTTCGCGTGGATATCGGCGACCTGATCCAGGCCAATCTTGTGGATCGCGTCGGGGTCCAGGTCGAGCGTGGTGTATTCGCGGATCTGCTGCCGGTACCAGGCCTTGCCGTCGGGCATGGCCTCGGCCGCCAGGGTGGTTCGCGCGCGCGGCACATATTCATTGCGAAAAAACGTCAGCAGCCGCGCGTACGCCGGAATCACGTTGTCGCGGATGCGTCGCAGCGCTTCGTCTTGCAGGCGTCGTGCCTGCGCCGCGTCGATGCTGGAGGGCAATTGTTTGAGCGGCGCGTAGAAGCTGCTTTGCGTGGGGTCACGCAGTTCGGCGACGGCCGCAATGGACACCTCGCGTCCATCCAGCACGGCACGCGGCACGCTGAAGCCGCGCGCCAGGCCCGCGCGCATGTTCGCCATCTGCTGGTCGAAATACGCTGGAATCTGGCCCAGGCGATCGACGTAGCGCTGGTAGTCCTGCACGCTGCGCAGGCGGTCGCCGTCCAGCTGGTAACCGATATCGGACCAGAACGCCGAGTCGCTGTTGAACGGCATCTGCCAATTCTTGAACTGCTGGTCGGCGACAAAGTTGCTTATCTGCGCGCGGTAGATCGCGTAGTTGATCTTGTTGTCTGCTGACAGCCGGGGTACATCGACGCCGTCCAGCTGCCTGAGCACGCCTTGCCAGTAGGCCAGGCGCCGCTGCTGGCTGGCTGCATCCACGTCATCCAGTCGTCCGGCGTTGGCTTGCGCCTCGCCGGAGACGCTGATGTCCGCCTTGCCCGTGCGCCAGGCCCATTCGGCGCTGTAGATCGCCTTGAACTGCGCGTCGGCGTTGCCTTGCGTGGCGCTGTCGGCGGCTGCCGGGGCTGCTGATGCATGCAACGGCACGACACCGGCGACCATGGCCAAAGCGGCCAGGCGGACGAACAGCAAAGACTTGTTCACGTGCATTCCTCAAGAGTTGACGCCGCCGGCGGTTCGCGATTGC
>JBDTIE010000006.1:0-5350 GCA_039936515.1 Rhodanobacter sp.
AGGCCGCCACCAGCAACAGGTTGGCGGCAACGGTGATCCACGCACCGATGGCGATCTTGCCCAGATCGTCCGGCTCGCGGCTGCGCGTGGCCTGCCAGCGCCACAGCGCCAGCAGCACCGGCACGCCCAGGATGCTGGCCAGCGGATCGATCGAGTTGAACCACGCCACCGGCACGTGGAAGCCAAGCAGGTCCAGATCAACACTGCGGTCGATCCAGATCAATCCCAGGTTGGTGTTCTGGTAATAGCCGATGCTCTGGAAGATAGTGATCGCCGACACCACCGCCAGCGCCGCCACGATGCGCCACTGGCGACGATCCAGCGGCAACTTTTTGCGCGCCGTCGACGTGCGGGGTCGATCCGCAGGCAGGTAGCGCAAGCCGGCGATGTAGGTGGCCAGCCCGATCAGCATCAGGATGCCGGCCAGCCCGAATCCCGCGTGCCAGCCATAAAGCTGCGCCAGCAGGCCGCACGCCAACGGCCCGAGGACCGCGCCAACGTTGATGCCGACGGAGAAGATCGCGAACGCGCGCGTGCGTCCCTCGCCATCGGTCTGCGCGTATAGCTCGCCGACCTGCGTGGAGATATTGCCCTTGAGCAGGCCGCAGCCGGTGATGAGCAACCCTAGGGCGAACAGGAAGGAGGCGTCGAAGGCCATCGCCACATGGCCGACACTCATCATCACCGCACCGATCATCACCGCCAAGCGGCGGCCTATCCAGCGGTCGGCGACCCAGCCGCCCAGCACCGGCGTGAAATACACCAGGCCGGTGTAGAGCCCCATGATCTGCGAGGCCAGGGCCAGCGTGGTCATGGGTCCAAACACCGATTCCAGCGTGGCGCGGAAACCGTCGAAACCGACGATGTTCTCGACATGTCCGGGCAAGAGCAGTGCCTGGCTCATGTACAACACCAGGATCGCGGTCATGCCGTAGTACGAGAAGCGTTCCCACGCCTCGGTGAAACTCAGGTAGGCCAGCGCCATCGGCTGGCCAAAGAAAGTGCGTTGCCGCGCGTGCGTGTTGGTCTGCATGGATCCCCCGATCATCGGATCCTAGTCTGACTAAGGACCCGGCCGGATACGACGCGCAGACCAATGGTCATTGCATGAGTGCTTGCGTGATTGGGGGATCACATGCAAATCGTTCTCATTTGCGGTGACGGCGTTCATTCGCGACAATGCGCCTCTCGTTTCCCCCCATCGCTCGCGATAGCGCGCTGCCCGGAACCCGTTGCCCATGCGTTTGAGCCCTCCACGCCGGTTTTCCTCCCTGGCCGCCCGCGTGCTGGCCATGGGGCTGATGTGTGTCGCGCTGGGCAGCCACGCGCAAGACGCCGTGCCACCTGCCGAGCGCGCGCAGACGGTGGTGCACATGCTCGACTACGTCGGCGTGGACTACCCGCAATTCGTGCGTGACGGCAAGGTGCTCGATGCCGACGAGTTTGCCGAGCAGCTGGAGTTTGCGGCGCAGTCCGTCGTCTTGTTGCAACAATTGCCAACGCAGCCGGGGCAGGCCGGCCTGGTGGCGCGCGCGCAAGCCCTGCACACGGCCATTGCGCAAAAGGCCGACGCGGCCAAGGTGACGGCGGACGCCGGCGCCTTGCGCCGAGACGTCATTGCCACTTACCGCCTCAGCGTGGCACCCCGGCAGGCCCCGGATCTCGCGTTGGGTTCACGCGTGTATGCAGCGCAGTGCGCGTCGTGTCACGGTGCTGGCGGTCACGGTGACGGCAGCCTTGCCGCGGGACTGGAGCCGGCGCCAAGCAATTTCCATGATGCCGAACGCATGAATGCGCGGAGCATTTACGGCTTGTACAACACCATCACGCTGGGCGTGGCGGGCACCCCCATGCGTGCATTTGCGGAGCTTTCCGAGGCCGAGCGTTGGGCACTGGCGTTTCATGTCGCCGACGCGCGGGCCACGCCGGCGCAACGACAGGCCGGGCAGACAGCCTGGGAGCGTGGCATCGGCAGGTCGCAATTCAATGGCTTTGAGCCACTCGTGACACTGTCACCGGACGAAGTGGCGCAGCGCGATGGCGCGCAGTTGGTCAGCGTGCAGGCCTATCTTGCCGCTCATCCGCAAGCCATTGCCGCCGCCGCGCCGTCACCGTTGTCCGTGGCGCGTGACAAGCTCGCAGGCAGCCTGGCGGCCTATCAGGCTGGAGATCGCGGTGCGGCGCGACAGCTGGCAATAAGTGCTTACCTGGAAGGCTTCGAGTTGGTCGAAGCGAGCCTGGACAACGTCGATGCGCCGCTGCGGCGTGAGGTCGAGGCGCAAATGATGGCGCTGCGCACGACGATCGGCGACGCCCGGCCAGCCAGTGAAGTCGCCAGTCGCATCGAACACATCAATGGGCTGCTGGATCGAGTCGATCAGGACTTGTCAGCCGGCAGCCTGTCGCCGCTCACGGCATTTGTCAGTGCGCTGCTGATCCTGTTGCGCGAAGGTCTGGAAGCGATCCTGGTGCTGGCTGCGATCATCGCGCTGGTGCGCAAGACCGGCCGCCGCGACGCCATGGCGTATGTCCACGCGGGCTGGATTGCAGCGGTGCTGCTGGGCGCGGTCACCTGGGCCGTGTCCAGCTATCTGCTGGCCATTTCCGGGGCCAGCAGGGAGTTGACCGAAGGCATTACCGCGTTGATTGCAGCGGCGATGCTGCTGTATGTCGGCTACTGGCTGCACAGCAAGTCCTACGCCCAGGCGTGGACGACATTCATTCGCGGCCAGATTGACGCGGCGCTGGGCAAGGGCACGCTGTGGGCGATGGCAGGCGTGGCCTTTCTCGCCGTTTATCGCGAGCTGTTCGAAATCGTCCTGTTCTACCAGACCTTGTGGGTGCAGGTCGGCAGTGACGGACAGCACTACGTGTTGGCCGGCATGTTGGTGGCCGCGGCACTGCTGGCGTTGATGGCCTGGGCCATACTCAAATACAGCGTGCGGCTGCCGATCGGGCCGTTCTTCGCCGGTACGGCCGGATTGCTGGCGCTGCTGGCAGTAGTGTTTGCCGGCAATGGCGTAGCCGCGTTGCAGGAAGCGGGCGTACTCGACGCCGGTGCCGTGCGCTTTGTTTCACTGCCATTGCTGGGTATCCATCCGACCTGGCAAGGTTTGCTGGCGCAAGGCTTGACGTTGCTGCTGGTGGCCGGCGGCGTGTGGTTGGCGCGGCGCCAGGCGCGGACGCCGGCCAAAGCTGCCTGAATCGCGTAACGGGCCCATGGGCGCCGGCCTTGCCAGCGGCTCAGAAGCTCATGAAGTAGCCGCCGTTGACGGGCAGGTTGGCGCCGGTGATGTAGCCGGCGTCGTCCGCGGCAAGGAAGCACACGGCGCGGGCGATGTCCGCAGGTGCGCCGAGCCGGCCGACGGGAATGCCGGCAATGATTTGCGCGCGGATTTCAGCCGAGACGGCGGCCACCATCGGCGTGTCGCAATAGCCGGGGGAGACGGTGTTGACGGTGATGCCCTTGCGCGCGGTCTCGCGTGCCAATGCCATGCTGAAACCATGCACGCCAGCCTTGGCGGCTGAATAGTTGGTTTGTCCGAATTGGCCGGTCTGGCCGTTGACCGAGCTGATGTTGACGATGCGTCCAAAGCCGCGCGTGGTCATGCCTTCAACCACGTTGCGGCACATGTTGAATACGCCGTCCAGATTCACTTGCATCAATTCATGCCATTGCTGCGGTGACATCTTGCGCAGGCTGGCATCGCGGGTGATGCCGGCGGCGTTGACCAGTATGTCGACCCGACCGTGGTGCTGCTGGATGCGGGTGAGCAGCTGCTGGCAGTTGTCGAAATTGCTGACGTCGGCCGGCTCGAATGTGATCGCGGCGCCGTACTGGGCGAGCTCAAGGCCGAACTTGGCGACGCGTTCGTGGCGCGCGGCCAGGTCCACGGCGATCACCGTGCATCCGACCCGTGCCAGCTGTCGGCAAATTTCCGTGCCCAGGCCACCGATGCCGCCGGTGACCAATGCGACACGCGGCGCGGCAGGCGTCTGTTGAGTGGCAGGTTGGTTCATGGGTTCCCTTATGGGCGGGGCGATCATGTCCGTCGCACGACACGAGGCGTGCCGTCGCGAACCGACGCCGGATACCGGCGACTACGCGTCAGGTCAGGCCGAGGTGTGGGCTGCAATCAGCCGGGCTTTTTGCCGCCACGGGGAGTGGCCGCTGGCGGCGGGACGACCTTCGCGGCGGTTTCCATCAGGCCACGCTGCATCGCCTTCCACGCGTCCATGTTGCGCGCGGTCATGTCGTTCAACGTGTTCCACGGCGTCTGCCCCATCAGGCTGTTGAGCTGACTGCGAAACTGCGTTTGCTGGTCGAGGAACACCTGCAGGCTGCGCTCCAGGTACGGTCCCATGAACCCTTGCAGCGAATTGCCATAGAACCGGATGATCTGGCTCAACAGCTCCGGCGAGAGCATGGGTTGGCCCTTGTCCTCGTGCTCGGAGATGATCTGCAGCAATACCGAGCGGGTCAGGTCCTCACCGCTCTTGGCGTCACGCACCTCGAAGTCCTCGTTGTCGAGCACCAGCTGGCGGATTTCCTCCAGCGTGATGTAGCTGGAAATCTCGGTGTCGTACAAACGTCGATTGGGGTACTTCTTGATGACGCGCTTGGCTTGTTTCATGGCGATAAATTAGCAGAACGTATTGCGCCGCACCAGAGAGGTGGTCAACGCAATGCTGCGCAGCAAAAGCACGTCAATGCCCCGTCGTGCCACTGCCATTGTCAAACGGCGGGCGGGCAAACCACAGCAGCGGGATCATGGCCAGGAACAGCCACGCGCACACCAGATAGACGTCGTTGACCGCCAGCGTCAGCGCCTCGCGCGTGATCAGCTGGTCGATCACCTGCAGTCCCTGCTTCGGCGAAAAGCCGCCCAGTTCAAGATGCTGCAGAAACTGGTTGGCTGCCGGCGCGGCCGGGGTAATGTGCTCGGTCAGCGCGGCGTGGTGATACTCGGAGCGATGCTGCCACAGGGTGACCGTGGCGGCGGTGGAAATGCTCGACGCCAGCGTGCGGCAGAAGTTGGCCACGCCCGAGGCGCTGGCCACCTGGTCTGCCGGCAGGCCGGACAGGTACATCTGGTTTAGCGGGATGAAGAAGCAGGCAATGCCTATGCCCATGACAAACCGCGGCACCACCAGCGTGCCGAATGAAGCGGAACTGTCAAAGCTGGCAAACCAGAACGAGGTGACCGCGAACACGATGAAGGCGAAGGTGACCACCGCACGCAGTTCCAGCCGATGGATATTCGCGCCAATTACTGGGGCCATGAAGAACGCGAGTATCCCCACCGGGGCGCTGGCCAAACCGGCCCACGTCGCGGTGTAGCCCAAGGTG
>JBDTIE010000007.1:0-24330 GCA_039936515.1 Rhodanobacter sp.
CTCAAGGACAAGCCGATCGAGGGCATGACCTTCATGTGGGGACTGACCCGCAACGGCAATGTCTGGGACGGCGGCAAGATCGTGGACCCGAAAAGCGGCAAGGAATACAAGGTCAAGCTGACCCTCACCAATGGCGGCAACAGCCTGGATGTGCATGGCTACGTCGGCTTCGCCCTGCTCGGGCGCACGCAGACCTGGCAGCGCCAGGAGTAGACAATCCGCGCATAGGCGGCGGCAGCCGATTTGGACGGCCATGCCATAATGCGTGGTCATCCGCAACCTGCTGCCCACCATGAGTCGTCGCCTCCTCGTCACCCACGCCCTGCCCTACGCCAACGGGCCGCTGCACCTGGGCCACATGCTCGGTTACATCCAGACCGACATCTGGGTACGCGCACAGCGGATGATGGGCAACGAGGTGATTTTCGTCAGCGCCGACGACGCGCATGGCACGCCGATCATGCTGGCGGCAGAAAAGGCCGGCATGACGCCGGAAGCATTCATCGCCAACATCCGCGCCGGGCATGAAGCGGATTTCAGCGCGTTCCACTTCAGCTTTGACCACTACCACACCACCCATTCGCCGGAGAACCGCGAGCTGGCGTCGCTGATCTACACCCGGTTGCGCGACGCCGGCTACATCGGCAGGCGCAACATCCAGCAGCTGTTCGATCCGGAAAAGCAGATGTTCCTGCCGGATCGCTACATCAAGGGCACCTGCCCCAAGTGCGGCACCCCCGACCAATACGGCGACAACTGCGAAAACTGCGGCGCCACCTATGCGCCGACCGACCTGCTCGATCCGCGCTCGGTAATGTCCGGCGCCACGCCGGAGTTGCGCGATTCGGAGCATTTCTTTTTCGAGCTGGGCAAGTTCGAGGGGCTGCTGCGCGACTGGTTTGCAGGCAAGCTCACCGACGGCAAACCGGTGACCAACGCCGGCGTGGTCGCCAAGTTGAAAGAGTGGCTGGACGGCGGCCTGAAGGACTGGGACATCTCCCGCGACGCGCCGTATTTCGGTTTCCCCATCCCCGACGCGCCGGGCAAGTTCTTCTACGTGTGGCTGGACGCGCCTATCGGCTACCTGGCCAGCCTCAAGGCGTTGTGCCTGAAGACCGGTCTCGACTTCGACGATTTTCTCGGTCCCGACAGCACGGTGGAGATGCACCACTTCATTGGCAAGGACATCATCAATTTCCACGGACTGTTCTGGCCGGCGATGCTGCACGGCGCGGGCATGCGCACGCCCACCGCGCTGCACGTCAACGGCTATCTGACGGTCAACGGCGCCAAGATGTCCAAGTCGCGCGGCACCTTCATCCAGGCACGGACGTACCTGGACGCGGGCATCAATCCAGAGTTCCTGCGCTACTACTTCGCCACCATGCTCAATGCCGCGCCAGTGGACGTCGACCTTGATCTGAAGGCATTCGAGGAGCGCATCAACTCGCACCTGATCGGCAAGTGGGTGAACATCGCCAGCCGCACCGCCGGCTTCGCGCGGGAACAGTTTGGCGGAACGCTGGCGGAGCATTTCGAGCCGGAGGAGGCCGCGCTGTGGCAAACCCTGCTCGCACACTACGACGGCATCGAGGCGCTGTATGACGAAGGCGAGTTTGCCGAGGTCAGTCGCCGCTTCGTGCTGATCGCCGACCTGGTCAACGCCTACATCGCGGCCAAGGCGCCATGGCGCCTGGTCAAGGACGCGGGGCGACGCGCAGAACTGCACCAGGTGTGCACGCTGGCGTTGAGCGCATTCCGCCTGCTGTGCGGCCTGCTCAAGCCGGTCCTGCCTGCCACGGTCGGCGCGGCCGAGAAGTTTCTCAATGCGCCAATCACCGGATTCGACGACGCGCGCCGTGCTTTGCACGGACACACCGTGCTCGACTTCGTGCCGTTGTTGCAGCGCGTGGACGGCCGGCGCGTCGCGGCCATGATCGAGGCGTCGAAGGAATCGCTCGGTGCGACGACCGCGGCTCCGGCGGCAACCGGCGCCACCGCCGCGCCAGTCAAACGTGCCGCGCCCGCTGCGCATTCGGCGCCATCCATCCCCGGCACGATCGGCATCGACGATTTTGCCCGGCTCGACCTGCGCGTAGGCAAGGTCAGCGTGTGCGAAGCGGTGGAAGGCTCGGACAAGCTGCTGCGCTTTGAGCTTGATGCCGGCGAGCTCGGCACGCGGCAGATCTTCTCCGGCATCCGCGCCGCCTATGCCGAACCGGAAAAACTGGTAGGTCGCAACGTGGTGTTCATCGCCAACCTCGCCGCGCGCAAAATGCGCTTCGGCTTGTCCGAGGGCATGATCCTGTCCGCCGGCGGCGGCGGCAGCGACCTGTTTTTGCTGGACGCCGACCAGGGTGCGCAACCCGGCGCCACGGTGCGCTGACTCGCGATGAGCCTGGCTGACCGCATTGACGCCATCCTGCCGCAGACCCAATGCGGCCAGTGCGGTTACAACGGCTGCCGGCCGTACGCCGAAGCCATCGCCAACGGCGAAGCGCCGATCAACCAGTGCCCGCCCGGCGGCAGCGGCGGCATCGCTGCGCTGGCAGCGCTGCTGGACACGCCGGTGCTGCCGCTCAACCCGCACAACGGCGTCGAACACCCGCGCATGCTGGCGCGCATCGTCGAGGCCGATTGCATCGGCTGCACCAAGTGCATCCAGGCCTGCCCGGTGGACGCCATCGTTGGTGCGGCCAAGCTGATGCATACCGTGCTGGCCGACGACTGCACCGGATGCGAGTTGTGCGTGGCCGCCTGCCCGGTGGACTGCATCGTGCTGCTGCCCATGCCGCTCGAACAAGCCACCGATCCGGCGCACGCCGACGCCGCGCGCGATCACTTCCAGCGGCGCGAAGCGCGGCTGCAAGACCAGCGCGCCGCGCGCGATGCGGAACTGGCAACGCGCAAGGCCGCGCTCGATGCCGGCAGTGCGCGCAATCCGGTGCTGGATGCGCTGGCACGCGCGCAAGCCCGAAACCACGCCGCCAAGCCGTGAAGCGCAGTGATGTCACCGAGCTTTTCAGCCGCCTGCGTGAACTCGACCCGCACCCGGTAACCGAACTGCACTACAGCTCGCCGTTTGAGCTGCTGGTGGCGGTGGTGTTGTCCGCCCAGGCCACCGATGTGGGCGTCAACAAGGCGACGCGCCGATTATTTCCAATTGCCAACACGCCGCAGGCGCTGTTGATGCTTGGCGAGGAAGGTCTCAAGCGCTACGTCAGCAGCATCGGCCTGTACAACGCCAAGGCAAAAAACATCATCGCCCTGTCGCAACAGCTGATCGACCTGCATGGTGGCCAGGTGCCGGGCGACCGTGACGCGCTGCAGGCATTGCCGGGCGTCGGTCGCAAGAGCGCCAACGTGATCCTCAACGTGGTCTTCGGCCAGCCGACCATTGCCGTGGATACGCACATCTTTCGCGTCGCCAACCGCACCGGACTGGCGCCGGGCAAGGACGTGCGCGCGGTAGAAGCGAAGCTGGAAAAAGTCGTGCCGGACGAGTTCCTGATGGACGCCCATCATTGGCTGGTGTTGCATGGCCGCTATGTCTGCAAGGCGCGCAAGCCGGACTGCCCGCATTGCGTCATCCGCGACCTGTGCCGCTACAAGTTCAAGACGCCACCGGAGTGAGTTGACGGCACGTTGCATGGCGGGCGGTGTCCGCCCTGCAAAAGCTGCATCGCCACGCGTAGGGCGGGCAATGCCCGCCGCCCCGGCGCGTTGCATCACCAGCGCCCGCTCAATCGATGCACCCGCGCTCCAGCGCCACGGTCTGCGCAGCCAGACGCGCCCCTAGATAGGAATGTGATCCGCACGCCTGCAACCCGGCCGCGGCGAATTCACGCAGGTACCACGCCGGCGCGCGTGCGACAAAACCGTGCTTGTCGCCGAGCACGTCATCGTCGCGGGTGAATACTTCCAGGAAGGCCAGGCCTTCGAGCATGTCGGCAATGCCCGGCAGCCCGGCGCGGATCTCCGCCGGCCGCAGGTAATGCAACACGTCGCTGCAGACAATGAGGTCGAAGCGCGTCTCCAACCGCAGCTGCGCCAGGTCGCCGAAGCGCGCCAGGCCGATCTGTCGACTGCGACCGTAACGTGCCACCACATACGGGCTGGCGTCCAGGCCGCGATAGACCAGGCCGGGCCGCAGCGCACGCAGCGGCGCGCGCCACGGCGCCTCGCCGCAACCAACATCCAGCACGTTGCGCACCGGCCGGCCCAGGTAGTACTCCGCCTGCGCCACGGCCATCGCCACCTTGCGCCGCAAGGCCGCCGGCGCGCCAATGACATGCTCCGAGCGGCGATACCAGCGGTCGAAATAGGCACGGTCGTAGTTCTTGGGCATCTGCGTCAGCGGCTGTGGGCACGGCTGCATGCTAGCGGTGGTCGGCGCCACCACACGAATATCACCTGGCGCATGCGCAGCCTTTGCCAGCATCAACGTTCATTTACTGCCGGGACCTGACATGGCCATGATGCGTTTTCGACTGCTGGGCAGCCGCGCCGATGCGGACGACGTGATCGCTCGCCTGCACGGCATCGACGACATCGAGCACATTGAAGAGCTCGACGGGATCATGCCGCCGATGCGCGACGATTCCAGCTCCAGCGAATCGGTGAGCGACAACGAGGCGCGCACCTTCCTGATCGAGGTCGAGGCGCCCACCGATGATGCCGCCGACCGCGTGCGCGTCACCGCCGAGGCCTGCGCCCACGCGCACGACGCCGGCATCGAGTTCATCAACGACTTCTGAGTCGCCATCGCGGGCGAAGGCGCGGCAAAGGGACGGGACCGATTGCGGTTGTGCGGGCATGCGGCCGCACAAATCCGTATAATCGGACAATTCGCCCTTCAAAAACCTGTGTGACTGCAAAGTCGCGCCGCTCCGAGTTGATCCCATGTTTATTGAAAAACTGCGCAACATCGCCATCGTCGCCCATGTCGATCACGGCAAGACCACCCTCGTCGACTGTCTGCTGAAGCAGTCCGGCACGTTTTCCGCGCGCACGGTGCTGGCCGAGCGCGTGATGGATTCGGACGACCAGGAAAAGGAACGCGGCATCACCATCCTGGCCAAGAACACCGCCATCGAATGGAACGGCAACCGCATCAACATCGTCGACACCCCGGGCCATGCCGACTTCGGCGGCGAGGTCGAGCGCGTGCTGTCGATGGTCGATTCGGTGCTGATCCTGGTCGATGCCATGGACGGCCCGATGCCGCAGACGCGCTTCGTCACGCAGAAGGCGTTCGACATGGGTTTCAAGCCCATCGTCGTGATCAACAAGATCGACCGTCCGGGCGCACGCCCTGACTGGGTGTTGGACCAGACCTTCGACCTGTTCGACCGCCTGGGCGCGACCAACGAGCAGCTGGATTTTCCGGTGGTCTACACCTCCGCGCTGCACGGCTACGCCAGCCTCGACAGCGACGCCCGCGAAGGCGACATGACGCCGTTGTACGAGGCGATCATGAAACACGTCGCGCCGCCGGACGTGCACCCGGAAGGTCCCTTCCAGATGCGCATCAGCCAGCTCGACTACAACAGCTATGTCGGCCTGATCGGCATCGGCCGCGTGCAGCGTGGCACGGTCAAGACCAACCAGCCGGTGTCCATTTTCGACCGCCACGGCAAGAAGCGCACCGGCAAGGTGCTGCAGGTGCTCGGCTTCATGGGCCTGGAACGACGCGAAGTGCCCGAGGGTCGCGCTGGCGACATCATCGCCATCTCCGGCGTGGAAGGCCTGAGCATTTCCGACACCGTATGCCAGATCGACGTGCCCGAGGCACTGGAAGCGCTGACCGTCGACGAGCCGACCATCAGCATGACGTTCCAGGTCAACAACTCGCCGTTTGCCGGCAACAAGGACCGCAGCGGCGGCAAGTTCATCACCAGCCGCCAACTGCGCGAACGCCTCGAGCGCGAGATGCTGCACAACGTGGCGCTGAAGGTGGAGGAGGGTTCCGACCCGGACAAGTTCAAGGTGTCCGGCCGCGGCGAGCTGCACCTTTCGGTGCTGATCGAAAACATGCGCCGCGAAGGCTACGAGCTGGCCGTGTCGCGACCGGAAGTCATCATCAAGGAGATCGACGGCAAGCCCAACGAGCCGATCGAGCAACTGGTGGTCGATGTTGAAGAAGTCCACCAGGGCGGGGTCATGGAGCGCCTGGGCATGCGCAAGGGCCAGCTCAAGAACATGGAGTCCGACGGCCGCGGTCGCGTGCGCCTGGACTACGAGATCCCGGCGCGCGGCCTGATCGGTTTCCAGGGCGAGTTCCGCACCCTGACCCAGGGCTCGGGCTTGCTGTTCCACGTCTTCGACCATTACGGCCCGAAGGCGGACGGCTCCATCGCCAAGCGCCCCAATGGCGTGATGATCGCCAACGCCGCCGGCAATACGCCGGCCTACTCGCTCGGGCCACTGCAGGAACGCGGCAAGCTGTTTGCCGCCGAGGGTGACGAGATCTACGAAGGTCAGCTGGTCGGCATCCACGCCAAGGACAACGACCTGACCGTCAACGCCATCAAGCCCAAGCCGCTGACCAACATGCGCGCCTCGGGCAAGGACGACGCCATCCAGCTGAGCCCGGCGATCAAGTTTTCGCTGGAGCAGGCTCTGGAGTTCATCGAGGACGACGAACTGGTCGAGGTCACCCCCAAGGAAATCCGCTTGCGCAAGCGTCACCTCACCGAAAACGACCGCAAGCGCGCGCATCGCAGCTGACCTGTTCCGCAGGGCGGGCACCGCCCGCCGTTTGGATTGCCGCGATACTGACGTGTTCCGCAGGGCGGGCACCGCCCGCCGTTTGGACGGCCAAATACGGGCGGCGGGCACTGGATCAGCCAACAGGAGCGGCGGGCGGTGCCCGCCCTACGTCAGCCGACCTGCTTGCCGCTGACGCGCAGGCTTGGGCGCTGGCGCGCCACCATCCGCAGCAAGTCGGCCAGCGCTTGCAAGTCGGCGGACCACGGGGACGCGTCGCGCCAATACAGCGATATCTCACGGCCGCGGATTTCCCCGGCCAGGCGTGCCAGCGCAATGTGCGGCATGGACGCCAGGCGTTCGTGCGCCAGCGCCGGCACCAGCGCGTATCCGCCGCGCAGACTGACCAGCGCAGCCAGGCTTTCCAGGCTGACGTCCTGCACATGGCCGTGGGCCTCGCCGTCACCGGGCAAGCCGTCGGCGTGGCTCTCGGCCATCAACGTGGCGTCAGCTGGATCCAGTTGCACCAGAGCCAGGCGCGCGCGCTTGGCCAGCGGATGATCGGCGCGCAACATCACCTCCCACGGCTCGAAAAACAGCGCGCGCGCGCCGATGCCGCTGGGTGGCAGAACCGTGGGCGCCAGCGCGGCATCCAGTTCGCCTTCGCGCAGGCGGCGCAACAACCCGCCCGGCTTGCCTTCGGAAATACTGAGCCGCGCACCTGGAAAATGCTGCGGGAACGGCCCGATCAAGTGCGGCAAGAGGTACGGCCCAAGCGAAGCGGGCAAGCCCAGACGCAGTTCGCCGCCAAACGCCGCGCTGCCGGCGCGCGCCACCTGCTGCAGGTGTTCAGCCGCCTCCAGCACGTCATCAATCTGTTGCAGCAGGCGCTGTCCGCCCGCGGTCGGGACAATGCTGCGACCGCCGCGTTCGAACAGCGGCGCACCCAGTGCCTGCTCCACTTTCTGCACCTGGTGCGACAACCCCGACGGGCTGATGTGCATGGCGCGCGCGGCGCGGTTGAAACTGCCATGCCGGTGCACCGCCTGCACCAGCGCCAAGTCGCGCAACGACACGGCCGCGAGCACCGTCGAAATCATCGAACGCTGCATGTGATCAAACGCGTTTGCGTGGGAGGGGCACGGGGGTGATCCTGCGTGGTGGAAAGACGCACGGGCGAGTCTAGCTGCGCGCCGCCCACACCGCCTGTCCCTGCCCGGCAAGGCGCGTCAACGCCCACGGCGTTCGCGGCTGCAAGGGGTTTGGGCGATAATCACCGTTTAACTGGATTGGCGCGGCAAGCGCGCAGCGGATGTCCAGTCAGGTCATGCCAGGAGCAACGCCATGAAAGACAGTTTTTCAGTACGCGACACCCTCGAGGTCAACGGCAAGCGCTACGCCTACGCCAGTCTGGCAAAGCTCGGCCAGCGTTTTGATCTCAAGCGCCTGCCGTACTCGATGAAGATCCTGCTGGAAAACCTGTTGCGCCACGAAGATGGCGTCGACGTCACTGCCAAGGAAATTGAAGCGGTGGCGACCTGGGACGCGAAAAGGGAGCCCGACACCGAGATTGCCTTCATGCCGGGGCGCGTGCTGCTGCAGGACTTCACCGGCGTGCCGTGCATCGTCGACCTTGCCGCCATGCGCGACGCGATGAATGCGCTGGGCGGCGACCCCACGCTGATCAATCCGCTATCGCCGGTGGAGTTGGTGATCGACCACTCGGTCCAGGTGGACGTGTTTGGCAGTGACGACGCGCTGGAGCGCAACGTCGAGATCGAATTCAAGCGCAACCACGCGCGCTACAGCTTCCTGCGCTGGGGCCAGAAGTCGTTCACTGATTTCAAGGTGGTGCCGCCGCGCACCGGCATCGTGCACCAGGTCAACCTGGAGCACCTGGCCCGCGTCGTGACGGACGCCGAAGTCGACGGCCAGTTGTGGGCCTACCCGGATACCTTGTTCGGCACCGACTCGCACACCACCATGGTCAACGGCCTCGGAGTGCTGGGTTGGGGCGTGGGCGGCATCGAGGCGGAAGCGGCCATGCTCGGCCAACCTTCGTCGATGCTGATCCCGCAAGTCGTTGGCCTGAAACTGGTCGGTCGCCTGCCCGAGGGCGCGACCGCCACCGACCTGGTGCTGACCGTCACCGAGCTGCTGCGCCGCCAGGGCGTGGTCGGCAAATTCGTCGAGTTCTTCGGCCCGGGCTTGAAGCACCTGGCGCTGGCCGATCGCGCCACGCTTGGCAACATGTCCCCGGAGTACGGCGCGACCTGCGCGATAAGCCCGATCGATGCCGAATCGCTGAAGTACCTGCGCCTGTCCGGCCGCAGTGAAGAGCGCGTGGCGCTGGTGGAGGCGTACGCCAAGGCGCAGGGCCTGTGGCACGACGACGCCACGCCGGCGGCGGAATACACCGTTGCCCTCGAGCTTGACCTGGACAGCGTCAAGCCGTCGATGGCCGGCCCCAAGCGGCCGCAGGACCACGTGCTGCTGACTAGCGTCAAACAGAACTACCGCGACAACCTGGGCGCCACCATCACCCACCGCAACGGTGCCGAAGCACGCTTTGCCAACGAAGGCGGCGCCACCGCCATCGCCCACGATGTGGGCCTGGTCTCGCATCGCCAGCACGTGGTGCGCAACGGCGAGGAATTCGACGTGGACGACGGCGCCGTGGTGATCGCGGCCATCACCTCGTGCACCAACACCTCCAACCCGGCGGTGATGCTCGCCGCCGGGTTGCTGGCGAAGAAGGCGGCCGCGCTCGGCCTGAAATCCAAGCCCTGGGTCAAGACCTCGCTGGCACCGGGCTCCAAGGTGGTCACCGACTATCTGGAAAAGACCGGCTTGCTGGTCGAGTTGCAGAAGCTTGGCTTTTATCTGGTTGGCTACGGCTGCACCAGTTGCATCGGCAACTCCGGCCCGCTGCCGGAGGAAGTCAGCGCCGCGGTTACTGCCGGCGACCTCACCGTGGCTGCCGTGTTGTCCGGCAACCGCAACTTCGAGGGCCGCGTGCACGCCGAAGTGAAGATGAACTACCTGGCCTCGCCGCCACTGGTGGTGGCGTACGCCCTGGCCGGTTCCCTGGACATCGACCTCACCACGCAGCCACTGGGCCAGGGCCGCGACGGCAAGGACGTGTTCCTCAAGGATGTATGGCCGTCCAACAAGGAAATCAGCGACTTGATGGCGGGCGCCGTCACCGCGGACATGTTCAGGAAGAACTACGCGGACGTGTTCAAGGGCGACGAGCGCTGGAACGCCATCGTTTCGCCCGACGGCGACCTGTACGACTGGGACAAGGAGTCGACCTACATCAAGAACCCGCCGTACTTCGACGGCATGACGATGACTGTGCCGCCGGTGGAAGACATCCATGGCGCCCGTTGCATCGGCCTGTTCGGCGACTCGATCACCACCGACCACATCTCGCCGGCCGGTGCGATCAAGAAGGATTCCCCGGCCGGGCGCTTCCTGATCAGCCGCGGCGTCACGCCGCTGGAGTTCAACTCCTACGGCTCGCGCCGCGGCAACGACGACGTGATGGTGCGTGGCACGTTTGCCAACATCCGCATCAAGAACCAGTTGCTGAACGGCGTCGAAGGCGGCTACACCAGGCACATCCCGTCGGGCGAGCAGATGGCCATCTACGACGCGGCGATGAAATACAAGGAGACCAACACGCCACTGGTGGTGATTGCCGGCAAGGAATACGGCACCGGTTCATCGCGTGACTGGGCGGCCAAGGGTCCGCTGCTGCTGGGCATCAAGGCGGTGATTGCCGAAAGCTTCGAGCGCATCCACCGCTCCAACCTGGTCGGCATGGGCGTACTGCCGTTGCAGTTCAGCGCAGGCGAAAACGCGCGCACACTCGGGCTGACCGGCTACGAGACCTTCGCCATCAGCGGGCTGGATGACGGCAACGCGCGCCGCGCCACGGTAGTGGCGACCGCCGATGACGGCAGCAGCAAATCCTTTGAAGTGCACGTCATGCTGCTTACGCCAAAGGAGCGCGCGTTCTTCCGCCACGGTGGCATCCTGCAATACGTGTTGCGGCAACTGGCGGGCAAGAAAGTCGCCTGAGGCAATCAAGCACCCGGGTCGCCGCTGGCCGGCAACCCGGGTGCTTGTGCTTCGGCGCAAACGCTAAAGGCTGCGTTCCCACGTCGCCGAGTAGCACAGCCACTTGCCGTCCTGCCGACGCCATGCCGATTGCACCCGGTACACACCGGCCTGGTCAGGCAACAGGCGGCCACCGCCAACCAGGGTGACGGTCATCGTCGCCAGCAAGCGTTCGCCGCGGCGCTCGACCTGCACCGGCCCCAGCGTCACGCCGACGTGCTCGCCACGCAATGCAAACACGCGGACCAGATTGCCCAGCGCGCGCCGATCAAGTTCGCCTTGGTTGCCGTCGAAATCCTCGCTCAGCGGAGCGACCACGTCGGCGGCGGTACCGGCTTGCGCGGCCCCGGCAATGGAGGCGATCGCCGCGCGCACCTGCACTTCGTCAGGCGTGCGATGACAGGCGGTCAACGTCGTCAGCGCCATCGCCATCAACAGCATTGCCACACCCATGCATCCGCTTTTCATCGACACCATTCCTGCGCTGCGGCTTGCTGCTATGCGCGGCCGTATGTTCCAATCAACTGATACAGGATGCAGCCTGGCACGCGTTGGCGCCAGGCGTGCACGCCTTTCCGCAACACCAGACGGGGCCAGGCATGAGCAATGATCGTCCGTGGTTGAACCACTATCCTGCGGGCGTTCCGGAGCAGATCGACGTCAACCAGTACGCCTCCGTGCCGGCAATGCTGGAGGAGGCGTTCGAGCGATTCCGCGATCGTCCGGCGTTCGCCAACTTCGGACGCAAGCTGAGCTACGGCCAGGTCGATGCGATGAGCCGGCAGTTCGCTGCCTACCTCAGCGGCGAGCTCAAGCTGGTCAAGGGTGACCGCATCGCCATCATGATGCCCAACGTGCTGCAGTATCCGATCGCGCTGTTCGGCGCGCTGCGCGCCGGCCTGATGGTGGTCAACACCAACCCGCTGTACACGGCGCGCGAGCTGCGCCATCAATTGCAAGACTCCGGCGCGATCGCCATCGTCGTGCTGGACAACTTTGCCGCCACCGTGCAGGAAGTGCTCGCCGACACCCAGGTGCGGCACATCCTGACCACCGGCCTGGGCGACATGCTCGGCTTTCCCAAGGGCGCGCTGGTCAACTTCGTGCTCAAGCACGTCAAGAAGATGGTGCCGCCATTCAAACTGTCCGGGGCCGTGCGCTTCCGCGACGCGCTGGCGCGTGGCGCCGCCCACCCGGTGCCACAGGTGACGCTCGGGCACGACGACATCGCCTTCCTGCAGTACACCGGTGGCACCACCGGGGTGGCCAAGGGGGCGATGCTTTCGCACGGCAACATGATCGCCAACATGCTGCAGGCCAGCGCGTGGATCGGCACTGACCTGGTCAAGCCCGGCGAGGAAGTCATCGTCACCGCGCTGCCGCTGTATCACATCTTCTCGCTCACGGCGAACGGCTTCGTGTTCGCGCGGCTGGGCGGGCTCAACTGGCTGATCACCAACCCGCGCGACATGCCCGGTTTCGTCAAGGAACTGAAGCAGTCCGAGTTCACCGCGATCACCGGGGTCAACACGCTGTTCAACGGCCTGCTCAACACCCCCGGCTTCGCCGACCTGGACTTTTCGCACCTGCACCTGACGCTCGGCGGCGGCATGGCCGTGCAGCGTGCGGTGGCCGAACGCTGGAAGAAGGTCACCGGCCGCCCCATCGCCGAGGCTTACGGCCTGACCGAAACCTCGCCCGCGGTGTGCATCAATCCGCTGAACCTGCCCGAGTACAACGGCTCCATCGGCCTGCCCATCCCCTCTACTGAGGTGGCCATCTGGTCCGAAGACAACCAGCCGCTGGCAGCCGGTGAAGTGGGTGAATTGATGGTGCGCGGCCCGCAGGTGATGGTCGGCTACTGGCAGCGTCCGGAAGAGACCGCCAAGGTCCTGGACGCCGCCGGCTGGCTGCATACCGGCGACCTCGGGCGCATGGATGCCAATGGCTACTTCTTCATCGTCGATCGCAAGAAGGACATGATCCTGGTGTCCGGCTTCAACGTGTATCCCAACGAGGTCGAGGATGCGGTGATGGAGCACCCCGACGTGATGGAGGTGGCCGCCGTGGGCGTGCCCGACGCGCACTCCGGCGAAGTGGTCAAACTGTTCGTGGTGCGCAAGAACCCCGGACTGACAGAAGACGCGCTCAAGGCGTTCTGCCATGACAAGCTCACTGGCTACAAGCGACCGAAGTTCATTGAATTCCGTGACAGCTTGCCCAAGAGCAACGTCGGCAAGATCCTGCGTCGCACCCTGCGCGACGAAGCGCGCGCCACCGCGTAGGCGGGAATGATCCGGGCTAGTCGTCCCAGTATTCGAGGATGTCGGCGTAGCCGCCGAGCAGGTTCCACAGCGGCACCTGCTTGTCCTCGGGAATGTTCTGGTAGCTGAAGCCGATATGCGTGTCCGACACGCGCGCCACTGCGGCGGCGAGATGGATGTGCAGGTCCTGGCCGAAGATCATGTCCAGCACCCACGTCTGTCCGGTCTGGCCATCCCAGCCCAGCGGGCGCGCCAGCAGTGCGCCGGTGGCGGAGATGTCGGCCAGTTCCGTGGGGTGCGATTCTCCGCCGCGGCTCATCAGCACGGTGGTTTCCATCTGCATCCGCGCCGGGCGCAAGCGCGCCGCACCGCCGTGATCGTGTCCGTTGGTATCCATCATCATCAATCCGCTCATGGCACGCTGCCCTTGCTTTGGCCTCTCGTGCAGACAAGCCGTCCATTGTAGCGGCGGCAATGCCCGTCCCTGTTTGCGGAGCCCACGCACTGCGTTCGCGAAGGTCGCACCCAGGACAAAGCAAGCGACATGCCAAGCGTGAATGCGCGTCAGGCACCGCACCGTGCGGCGGAGTGATCAACACACGCCGCCAGCGGCGACGAGACGCCGCGCAACGCCGACGTGGGGTGTCACATGCCGACGCAGACCGCGAGGGCGCCGTCACCTGTCGGCTGGACTTGCCCGCAGGCAGCGGCTAATCTAACCTCCATGCGTGGCGCCGTGCGTGGCACAGCCGATCAGCCGGCAGCCAATGCCCCGCGTACGCAAACCGAACCACAGTCTGCAACCGCCCGCTGACGGCACAGTGTCCTGCCCGACACGCCGCCGCATCATGGTTGTGCAGGGACGCTCGCCATCGGGTCGTCAGCTGGCAGTCTCTGCCGCCGGCGACCGACATGCGGGCAAGGCGCAGTAACCGGATGCCACAACCATGGCGCGCGATGTCGATGCGCAATCAGGTGTGGCGCCGCCGGACGAAGCGAACCGAAGTTGACGCACCGCCAGCCGCGACGCGGCCCACCGACATGCATTGATGAGCATTGATCCTGCCGAGCCGACCAGCCTCGTCACCGACCCGCAAGCGGCCTTTGCGGCCATCCCGCAGCAGCAGGAGATGCCACTGGCGATCGTGCGCGGCCAGCCGTTGTTGCAGATGCCGCAGGATCTGTACATCCCGCCGGACGCTCTGGAGGTCATCCTGGAGTCGTTCGAGGGCCCGCTGGACCTGCTGCTGTACCTGATCCGCCGGCAGAACCTGGACATCCTGGACATCCCGGTCGCCGAAATTACCCGCCAGTACATGGCCTACATCGACCTGATGCACGATGTGATGCGGCTGGAACTGGCCGCCGAATACCTGCTGATGGCCGCGATCCTGGCCGAGATCAAGTCGCGACTGTTGCTGCCGCGACCGCCACAGGAAGAGGGACTGGAAGAAGACCCGCGCGCCGAGCTGGTGCGACGGCTGCAGGAATACGAGCGCTTCAAGCGTGCGGCGGAGGCGATCGAGGAATTGCCGCGGCTCGAACGCGACACCGTCGCAGTCCACGCCGACACCGGCGAGCGCAACGTGGTGCGCCTGCCGCCGCCGCTGGAACTGTCCGAACTGCTGCTGGCGCTGAAAGACGTGCTGCATCGCGCCGAGCTGTTTGGTCATCATGCGGTCAGGCGCGAAACGCTCAGCGTGCGCCAGCGCATGGGCGAATTGCTCAGTCGCCTGGAGGCCGTCGAGTTCCAGCGTTTCGACAACCTGTTCGATATCAGCGAGGGGCGGCTGGGCATCGTCGTCACCTTCCTGGCCATGCTGGAACTGGCCAAGGAAATGCTGATTGAGATTGTCCAGCAGGCGCCGTCAGCCCCGATCTACTTGCGCGCCAAGGCAGTTCACGGCGACGCGCCGGCTGCCGGCGACGAGCACCCCGGGGCGGATTTCGACCCCTCACCCTACGTGGATGCGGCCACGCCGTGACCGCACATCGATACGTCAAGCGTTGAAGGTCATGCACATCGAGCAACTCAAACCCATCGTCGAGGCCGCGCTGCTGGCGTCCACGCAACCGTTGACGGCCCGCCAACTGGGCGAGCTGTTCACCGACGCCGACGAAGTCGACCACGGCCAGATCGCGCAGGCGCTGGAAGCACTGGCACGCGATTGCGGCGGCCGCGGCGTGGAGCTGCGCGAAGTCGCCTCCGGCTTCCGCTACCAGGTGCGCCAGGACGTGCACCCGTGGATCACGCGCATGTGGACCGAGCGTCCCAGCCGCTATTCACGCGCGCTGCTGGAAACCCTGGCACTGATCGCCTATCGCCAACCCATCACGCGTCCGGAGATCGAGCAGATCCGCGGTGTGGTGGTGTCCTCCAGCATCATCAAGACCATGGAGGAGCGCGAGTGGATCCGCGTCGTCGGTTACCGCGACATGCCCGGCAAACCGGCATTGTTCGGCACCACGCGCGCGTTTCTCGACTACTTCAACCTCAAGTCGCTGGACGAGCTGCCCCCGTTGTCGGCCATCCGCGACATGGAAGACCCGCAACTGCGACTGGAACAAACCGCCCTGCCCGTGCATGTGCCGCGTGACCTGCCCATTGACCCGGACGCCGAAGCCGACACGGCCGGCACGACGGCCGCGGATTCCGCAACGGATGCACCCGCACTGCCCGCCAACGCGGCGGACGTCAACGCGCCCGCCATACCCGACACCACTGCCGACGAGGCAGCAACCCCCGCCACGGCTGTCGAAACCGACGCCGTAAGGTCAGATTCCTAAGGAGTACCGCGCATGACTGCGCCGCAAAAAACCGTTCTATCCCTCAAGCGCGACACCCGTCCCAGCGATGCCCCGGCATTGGAAGAGCGCCTGCACAAGGTGCTGGCCAACGCCGGCCTGGGCTCGCGGCGCATGCTGGAGCAACGCATCCAGTCCGGTGAGGTGGAACTCAACGGCAAGAGCGCCGAGATCGGCACCAGCGTGCACGCCGGCGACCGGGTGGTGCTGGACGGCAAGCAATTTGTCGTGGCCACCGACAGCCGTGACGACACCGAAGTGCTGGTCTACCACAAGCCCGAAGGCGTGCTGACCACGCGCGATGATCCCGAAGGCCGTCCCACCGTGTTCGAACAGTTGCCGCACCTGCAAGGCGCGCGCTGGGTCGCCGTGGGCCGGCTGGACATCAACACCACCGGGTTGCTGCTGCTCACCACCGACGGCGAGCTGGCCAACGCCCTGATGCATCCCAAAAGCGGGCTGGAACGTGAGTACTTGTGCCGCGTGCACGGCGAAGTGCCCGACGAGGTGCTCGAACGGCTCAAGGCTGGTGTCGAGCTGGAGGATGGCGTGGCGCGGTTCGACCAGATTGCGGTCATCAGTCGCGGCGGCAGCCATAGCTGGTTCCGCGTGGTGATCCGCGAAGGCCGCAATCGCGAAGTGCGCCGCCTGTGGGACTCGCAGGGATTCCTGGTCAGCCGCCTGAAGCGCATCCGCTATGGCCAGATCGAGTTGCCGCGCACGCTGCGCCGCGGTGCGAGCGAACCGCTTGATCCGGCGGCGATTCGTCAACTGCGCGAGACCACCGGGCTGGGCGTGCCGCAGCCGGTGCTCACGCTGAGCCCGGTGCTGCACCAGCGCCGCGCCAATCGCAGCGTCACCGAATACCGACCCGAGAGCGGCAGTGGCACCGCCTGGACCGGCGCCCAGGACGAAGGCCGCGAATTGCGTGCGTACGACCGGATCCGCGAAGAACCCACGCGCGGCCGCAAGCGTGCGCCACGTCCGCCCGGGCGCGAAGTCAATGGCAACGTTGCACACCCGGCTGGTGGCCAGGGTGGCCGCGGCCGGCGCGTCGCTCCGGGACAGGAGCTGCCGTCGGTACGCACGTGGTTTGCCGGCGACAGCCGCGACGGCAGTGCCCGTCCGGGCGGTCCGCGCGGCAATGCCCCGGCCGGCAAGCGCCGCCCCGGCGGCAAGCCGTTTGGCGCACGACCGGCCGGCCCGCATGCCAACGCCAGTCCCTATACCGGCTTCGGCGATGCCCACCGCGGCAATGCCGCCGATGGCAATCGCGCGCCGGGCAACCCGGGCCAGGGCAACCGGCCGCGCGGCAACCAGGCGCCTGTCGCCGGACGTGGTCCGAATGCAGGTGGTCGGCCGCAAGGCAATCGTCCGCAGGGCCCGGGCCGTCCGTCCGGTCCGGGTGGCAATCGTCGCCCGCAGGGCCACGGCGGCCCAGCCGGTGGCCGCCCGCCGGGTCGTGGCGGCAACCGCTCAGGCAATCGCTGACCTGGATTGCACCACAGGAGTAATCAATGATCCGCATCTATCACAACAACCGCTGCTCCAAGTCCCGCGCGACGCTGGCGTTGCTCAACGGACGCAGCGAACCGGTGCAGGTGATCGATTACCTGGCAACGCCTCCCAGTCCCGCCGAGCTGACGCTCCTGCTGCAGCAGCTGGGCATGACTGCGCGGCAACTGCTGCGTACCGGGGAAGCCGAGTACGGCAACCTGCAGCTGGACAATCCGGCACTGGATGACGACGCCTTGATCGCGGCGATGGTCGCCCACCCGATACTGATCGAGCGCCCCATCGTCGTCGCCAACGGCAAGGCGGCGATCGGCCGCCCACCCGAGGCGGTGCTGGGGATCCTTTAACGGCGAGGGCTGCGCTCGCCAGCCGGATCTTTCCCCGCTGCGCTGGGCCGGCGCCTTGGTCGAAAAGCGCGCCAATGCCGCTATCTTTTACCGGTTACTGATACGAGTGGGCGACCTCAGCGAGCGCCTGGCACCGGTGCGGAGGGAAGCTGAAGATCAAGCTTGAACTCGTCCGCATCCATCCACGCCGGGAAGCGCTCGCGATGTGCCAGCAGCGGTTGCGGATGCAACGTGAGCCGCACGACCTGCTCCTGTGCGCCGCATTCCACCAGCACCGCACCCAGCGGATCGATGACCGCGCTGTCGCCGGCGTAGACCAGGTCGTTGCCGTCCACGCCCACACGGTTCACGCCGATCACGTACGCCAGGTTTTCGATGGCGCGTGCACGCAACAACGTGCGCCACGCTTGCCGACGCGGCTGCGGCCAGTTGGCCACGAACAGCGCCAGGTCATAATCCATGCCGCCATTGGCATCGCCCCGATGACGGTTGCGCAGCCACACGGGAAAGCGCAGGTCATAGCAAACCTGCGGCAGGATGCGCCAGCCGTTGAGCTCCACGACCAGGCGCGTTTCGCCGCCACCATAGCGGGTGTGTTCGCCGGCCATGCGAAACAGGTGGCGCTTGTCATATTGGGCGTAGCTGCCGTCCGGACGCATCCACAGCAGGCGATTGAACACGGTGCCACTTTCGGCGATGGCGAGGCTGCCGCAGATCACCGCGCCGGTTTCCGCCGCCAGCGCGCGCAACCAGCGTACGCCCTCCCCGTCCATCACATCGGCGCTGGCCTGCGTGTCGTTGCTGAAGCCGGACAGGAAAGTTTCCGGCAGCACGACAAGATCACAGTCGCCGGCCTCACGCACCAGTGCTGCGTAGTAGTCGCGATTGGCCGGCGCGTCGTGCCAGCGCGTGGCGCCCTGCACCAGCGCAACGCGCAGCGGTTGCATCGGTGCGCGGTCGGTCACAGCCGGCACAGCCTTTCCGCGGCCGCCTCCATCGTGGCGTCGCTCTTGGCAAAGCACAGGCGCAGCAACCGCGTCGCCGGCGCGTTGGCGCAGAACGGACTGAGCGGTATCGCCGCCACGCCACCTTCGCGCACCAGCCAACGGCTGAAGGCCAGGTCGTCCTCGTCGCGGATGGCCGAATAGTCGACCAGCTGGAAATAGCCGGCCGGCACGTCGAGCAATTTGAAACGCGAAGGCCGCAGCAAGTCCCGGAAACGGTCGCGCTTGGCCTGGTAAAAAGCCGGCAGTTCCAGGTAGTGCTGTGGATCGCTGGCCAGGAACTCGGCGAACGCCGACTGCGCTGGATGGAAGGTGCAGAAGGTCAGGTATTGATGCACCTTGCGAAACTCCACCGACAACGCGGCCGGCGCGACCGCATAGCCGACTTTCCAGCCGGTGCAGTGATAGGTCTTGCCGAAGGACGACACGACAATGCTGCGTGCCGCCAATTCGGGATGGCGCAACACGCTTTCATGCTGCGCGCCGTCGTAGACGATGTGCTCGTAGACCTCGTCGGAAAGCACCACGATGTCGGTTTCGCGCACGAGCTCCGTCAACGCCTGCATGTCCGCCGCGCGCAGCACTGCGCCAGAGGGATTGTGCGGGCTGTTGATGAGGATCATCCGCGTCCTGGGCGTGATCGCGTCGCGCACCCGCTGCCAGTCAATGGCGAAGCTGGGCACCGCCAGCGGGATGTGCACGGCGCGCGCGCCCTGCAGTTCGATCGCCGGCTCGTAGCAGTCGTAGGCCGGGTCGAACACAATCACCTCCTCGCCGCTGCGCACGACCGCGGCGATGGCGGCGAAGATCGCCTCGGTGGCGCCTGAGGTCACGGTGATGTTGGCATCGACGTCAAGCTTGCAGCCATAGAGCTGCTGCGTCTTGAGCACGATCCGCTCGCGCAGTGCAGCGGTGCCATGCATTGGCGCGTACTGGTTGCAGCCCTCGGTCATGGCGCGTGTCAATGCATCGCGCAAACCTTGCGGCGGCTCGAAATCGGGAAATCCCTGGCCCAGGTTCACCGCGCCATGTTGTGCGGCGAGCTGGCTCATCACGCTGAAAATGGTGGTACCGACTTTGGGTAGCTTGGTCTGGATGTTCATCATTCGGCCGTATGGATGCCTAAAAACTTTGCCCGATCCAGCGTAGTACATCCGCCCCTGCACGCAAATCGCAATCCGCGCGCACCGCCGGACAGGTGGTCAAGTCCACCATGTCCGCAGCCATGATCAGGTACACAGTCGCCATCGCCTTGGCGTGCAAGATGCGGCACGCTCGCACGGCGAGCCGGCACGGCTGGAAAAAATCGTGGCAAATGGACACACTGCGACTTGCTCAGGCCCAGGTGTCCACCATGAAGCATCCGCTGCGTCTCGCCGTTCTCGTACTGTCGCTGGCCACCGCGCCGCTGGCACAGGCCGCCGACCTGCTGGTCAGCAACGTCAACGGCTACACCCTCGACCATCAGGGCAAGCTGCAGCACTTCCAGGCGCTGCTGGTGGATCACGGCAAGGTGGTGGCCACCGGCGATACCGCTGCGCTGACCTCGCGCGCTCAAGGCGCCAGGGTGATCGATGGTGGCGGCCACACCTTGCTGCCAGGGCTGATTGACGCCCACGGTCACGTGCTGGAACTGGGCTACGCGCGCAACCAGGCCGACCTCACCGACACGCCCTCGCTCAGCGCGGCGCTGGAGAAGATCAAGACTTATGCCGGCAGCCACGCCGACGCACGCTGGATCACCGGCGGCGGCTGGAACCAGGAGATATGGAAGCTCGGCCGATTCCCGACCGCGCAGGAGCTGGACGGCGCGGTGGCCGACCGCCCGGTGTGGTTGAGCCGGATCGATGGTCACGCCGGCTGGGCCAACACCGCGGCGATGAAATTGGCCGGTATCGACCGCCACACCACGGATCCCAGTGGCGGGCGCATCGAGCGCGATGCCGACGGCAACCCCACCGGCATCTTCGTCGACGCCGCCACCGATCTGATTGCCAGCAAGGTGCCTGCGCCGACGGCCAGCGAGCGCGCTGCTGCGCTGGACACCGCGCTCCAGGCCATGGCCAGCGTCGGCCTGACCGGCGTGGCCGATGCCGGCATTGACCTGGACAACTACACGCTCTACCGCCAGTACGCCGACGCCGGCAAGCTCACCGCGCGCATCTACGCGATGATCCGCGGCACCGGCAGTGACTTCGACACCATCAGCAAGGACGGCCCGCTGCTGGGCTACGGCAATGATTTCCTCACTGTGCGCGCGGTCAAGCTGTTCGCCGACGGTGCGCTGGGCAGCCGCGGCGCGGCCCTGCTGCAGCCCTACGCGGACGACCCGCACAACAGTGGCCTGCTGTTCCTCAAGCCGGCGCAAATGACCGGCATGATCGGCAAGGCGCTGGCCAAGGGTTACCAGGTCAACGTCCACGCCATCGGCGATCGCGCCAATCGCGAGGTGCTGGACAGTTTCGCTGCCGCCTACAAGCTGCACGGCGGCCAGGATCTGCGCAATCGCGTCGAGCACGCGCAGATCGTCGCGCTGGAGGACATCCCGCGCTTCGTGCCATTGCACCTGATTGCCTCGATGCAACCAACCCACGCCACCTCGGACATGAACATGGCCGAGGCCCGCATCGGCGCCAAACGCATCCAGGGTGCCTACGCCTGGCAGCGTTTCCTCAAGCAGGGCACGGTGGTGGCCGGTGGATCGGACTTTCCGGTGGAATCGCCCAATCCGTTTTACGGCCTGTATTCGGCCGTCACCCGGCAGGACCATCAGGGCAACCCGCCCGGCGGCTGGTACCCCGCGCAGGACATGAGCTTCGTGCAGGCGCTGCGCGCCTTCACCCTGGATGCGGCCTACGCCGAGCACGCTGAAACGCGTTTGGGTACGCTCGAACCTGGCAAATGGGCAGACTTCGTACTGCTTGACCATGACGTGGTCAAGGACGCGCAGGCGAAAATCTGGGACACCAAGGTGTTGCAAACCTGGGTCGGTGGAAAGCAGGTCTATGCGGCGAAAGACTGAGGACGCCCGGGTCCGCGCGGGCGCGTTAGCCGGGCCGACCGTCCAGGCAGCGACGGCCACTCGTCTCAAATGGTCGATGTCTTGCCACCATCCATAGGAATGATCGCGCCAGTGACATAGCTGGCGCGCGCCGATGCAAGGAACACCGCGACATCCGCGATCTCCTCCGGCTCGGCCATGCGGCCGAGCGGAATGCCGGCGAGCTGGGCGGCCAGAACTTCCTCGCGTGTGCGCCCGCTGGCACGCACCGCTGCGTCCAGACTCTGGTCGACCCGCCCGGTGCGGGTGACACCCGGGTTGATCGCATTCACCCGAACCCCTTTGCCCGCGTAGGCATTCGCGTAGCCCACCGTAGCCAGCATCAAGGCCGCGTTCGCCGCGCCACCGCCGATGTGCTGCGGATTGGCCTGGCGACCACCCTGCCCGATCACGTTGACGATCGCACCATGGCCACGCTCGGCCATGCGTCGGATCACCGGATCGATCGCGTGCATGTAGGTAAGGTACTTCGCTTTCATCGCTGCCTCGATGGCAGCCGCATCCAGCTCGTCCGGCGGCACCCGCCGCGCGGCGCCCGCACAATTGACCAGCACGTCGATCGGTCCGTGATCACGCTCGATGCGGTCGATCACTGTTTTGGTGGTCACGCTGTCTCTCAGGTCCACCACGTGCACTGCCATGGCCCATCCAAGCGACTCCATCCGCTGCTGCGCCTGGCGCAGATTGTCCGGATCTCGCGAGACGCCGACCACTCTGGCGCCTTCGCCGCAGAAGGCCGCGGCACACGCCAGACCAATGCCCTTGCTGGCCCCGGTGATCACCACGAGCCGGTCAAGCAAACCCATGTCCATGCAAGTCTCCGTTTTCTTGTCCCCGATGCGGATTGAAGCACGGCGAGGGCCACACAAGTGGGCTCAGGATGGCGGCTTGGAACCCGGAATATGCAGGCCTTGGCGGCCGGGCGCGCGCCCACGCCGCCGATAGGCCATCAGTCATGGCGAAAAAACCGCTCCCGGGTGTTGACGAATCGAAACTCGGTGTTATAGTTCACTACAACACCACCAGACGATGTCACTACGGAGCCCGCCATGAAAGTCAACCTGCTTGCAAGCGCCGCCGCCACCTTGCTCACTTTCGCCAGTCTGGTCGCCGTCAGCTACCACACGATGCCGACCCCAACCGGCGCCACCCACCAAGGTATGCCGGTGACGAACCTGGCACCGGTGCAAGTGCATGCCAGTGCCGCCGATTTTCGCGCCGCCGCGCTGCTGAACGATACCAACCTGACGGCGGCGACAAACCCGCTGGCGCCACGTTCGGCGGATAACGACGGCACCGGCCCGGTACGCCTGCTGGACTCGCCGCTGGCCATGCCCTACTACTCCTTCGGCAACACGTTGGGCCGCGTCAACAAGGAATAATCCATGACCATCACCTGGAACGACAGCGTCCCGATCTATCGCCAACTGCAGCAACGCGTGGTGGCGATGATCCTGGACGGTGACCTGAACGAGGGGGATCCGCTGCCATCAGTGCGTCAGGTGGCGGCGGATTTTCAGATCAACCCACTGACCGTATCCAAGTCCTACCAGGAACTGGTTGATCAGCAGTTGGTGGAAAAACGCAGGGGATTGGGCATGTTTGTGATCGAAGGCGCGCGCGAGGCACTACTGAAATCCGAGCGCGAGCGCTTCCTGCGCGAGGAGTGGCCGCCGCTGTACGCGCGACTGCAGCGCCTGGGCCTGGATCTGCCCACGCTGTTGCGCACACCGCCTGTCCAACCCACGGAGAACCAACCATGAGCGCAGTGATTACCGCCCGCGCGTTGACCAAGCGCTACAAGCAGGCGCTGGCGCTGGACGGCGTCGACTTCGACATCCAGCCCGGTCGCATTGTCGGTCTGATCGGCCCCAATGGCGCAGGCAAGACCACCGTACTGAAGGCCATTCTCGGCCTGACGGATTTTTCCGGCGAGTTGAGCGTGCTGGGCCTGGACCCGTGCCGGCAGCGCGACAAGTTGATGGAACAGGTGTGCTTCATCGCCGACGTCGCTGTGCTGCCACGCTGGATCCGCGTGCGCGAGGCGGTGGATTTCGTCGCCAACGTGCACCCGCGGTTTGATCGCGCCAAGTGCGAGGCGTTCCTGGCGCGCACCAAGCTGCTGCCCAACCAGCGCGTGCGGCAGATGTCCAAGGGCATGATCGTGCAATTGCACCTGGCGCTGGTGATGGCCATCGATGCGCGGCTGCTGGTGCTGGACGAGCCGACACTTGGACTGGACATCCTCTATCGCAAGCAGTTCTACCAGAGCCTGCTCGAAGACTACTTCGACGAAAACAAGACCATCATCGTCACCACCCACCAGGTAGAGGAAGTGGAGCACATCCTCACCGACCTGATGTTCATCCGCGACGGCAGGATCGTTCTCGACGCGGACATGGATGCCATCGGTGAGCGCTTCATCGAAGTGATGGTGAACGCCGACAAGGCCGACGCCGCGCGCCAGCTGAAACCGCTGGACGAGCGCCAGGTCTTCGGCA
>JBDTIE010000008.1:0-4204 GCA_039936515.1 Rhodanobacter sp.
GGCCGCGCCAAGCGCGTGGTCATCACCAAGGAAAACACCACCATCATCGATGGTGCCGGTGACGCCACCGAGATCCAGTCGCGCATCAAGCAGATCAAGGCGCAGATCGAGGAGACCTCCTCCGACTACGACCGCGAGAAGCTGCAGGAGCGCGTGGCCAAGCTCGCCGGCGGCGTGGCGGTGATCAAGGTTGGCGCCGCGACCGAAGTGGAAATGAAGGAGAAGAAGGCCCGCGTCGAGGACGCCCTGCACGCGACCCGTGCGGCGGTGGAAGAGGGCGTGGTCCCTGGCGGTGGCGTCGCGCTGATCCGCGCCTTGAAGGCGCTCGAAGGCCTGACTGGCGCCAACCAGGACCAGAACCTCGGCATTGCCGTGACCCGTCGCGCGCTGGAGTCGCCGCTGCGCGAGATCGTGTTCAACGCCGGTGAAGAGCCGTCGGTGATCGTCAATCGCGTCAAGGAAGGCAAGGGCAACTTCGGCTACAACGCCGCCACCGGCGAGTTTGGTGACATGGTGGAGATGGGCATCCTGGATCCGACCAAGGTGACCCGCTCGGCGCTGCAGTACGCCGCGTCGGTCGCCGGCCTGGCGATCCTCACCGAGGCGGTGGTTGCCGAAGTGCCGAAGAAGGAAGAGCACAACCATGGTGGCGCCCCGGGCGGCGGCATGGGTGGCATGGGCGGCATGGACTTCTGATCCAGCCCTCACGCTGTGAGCAACAAAAAAACCCCGCTTCGGCGGGGTTTTTCTTTGCGCCACCTCACCGCATCAATGTCTGGCGCCGTGCGAAGCCGGGCATCCGCGGTAGGGCGGGCACCGCCCGCCGGCCTTTGCAGACATCCGCGCGTCCCGCGCAGCGGCAGAGCCGGCCCCACATCGTCGCCTCACGGCAGCAACTTCCGCCCGGCGTCTGACGCCTTGGCAGGCGGCGCGCGGCGGGCGATGTCGGCGGGGATGACCTCGGCGGCCGGCAGCAACTTCTCCAACTTGCCGTTCATGCGCAGTTGGCTGACGCTGCGCATGCCCCGGTCCAGCGGGGCGTCTGCGGCCAGGCCGGACGCCGACGCGCCGGGGGCCTGGGTGAGCGCAGCCAGTTGCGGCCCGACCAGTTCGGTCAACGCGAAATAGCCGTCCGTGTGCAAGCCAAGCCGGCCCAGCAACTGGCCAGGCAAGAGCCAGGCGGCGGTATCGACCTTCACCGCCGTGCCGCTGGTGTCGTGCGGGTCGACCAGCAACCAGGTGCTGGGCTGCGGCAGCATGCCGCGGCCATCGACGAACCCGGTGGTGGCGTAGACGTCGCTGAGCGCGGGCAGGTGGTCGCCATAGAACAGCACGCGCACGGGACGCCGGCGCTGCGCCAGCAGCGTCACCAGGCGGCCGAGTTCGGCATCGGCGTGGCGCAGGTGATACAGGTAATTCTGCAGTTCGAGTTTGTCCTTGCCGGTGATCGCGTCCGGCACCGGGATGGCATCGCGTTCGGCGACGTCGCGCGGCGACACGTCGTACGGACCGTGAGCCTCGATGCTGATGGCGAAGATGAACTGTGGCGGTCCGGATTCCTTCAGTTGCGCGACGATGGCATCGGTCATGGCGCTGTCGGCCATGTACTTGCCGTCGTTTTGCACGTCTGCTGGAAAGGACTGCTGCGACAGGAACTGGTCGAAACCCAATGCCTTGAACGCGGTGCTGCGGTTCCAGAACGCCGGATCGTTGCCGTGCAGCGCGATGGTCTGGTAACCCTGCGCATTGAGCGCACGCACCAGGCCCGGCACCTGCTTGTGGTTCATCTGCAGGTACGGAAACTGCAGCTCGTCGAAATAGCGCAGCGACAGCCCGGTGAGCACCTCGAACTCGGTGCGGATGGTGCCGCCGCCGAAGGTGGGCACATGCAATGCGCCGCTCACGCCGTGCGCGGCCAGTCGTCGCAGGTTGGGCGTGAAGTTGCCGCGCTCGTAGCCGCGCATGATCGATGGATCGAAAAATGACTCGCTCTGCACCACCACGATGTCGGGTAGTTCCCGTGCCGGTGTTGCAGCGTTCAGCGACTGGCGCAGTTGCGGATCGAACTGGTTGATCAATTGCAGCGCGGCGACCTGATCGGGCTTGGCCCTGGGCTTGGCAAACTGCAGGCGGAACATGATCAGTGAGCTGATCAGGCCCGAATGCGCGCTGGTGGATGACGCCGACCACGGTTCCATCCACAACACGCGGCCGTTGTAGACGTGCCCCCACGCCGCGCTGCCGGCGAGCACGCTCGCCAGTCCGATCGCCAGCACGCCGGCCGAGGCCAGGCGCGTCGCGCGCGGCCGGCGCGGCAGCAGCGGCCGCTCCATGCGCCATAGCGCGACCACCACCACTACGATCGCGACAAGCCCCAGGTACACCCACGGGTTCTGCGGCAGATAGCCCGACAGCAGATGCAGCCCACCGCGACGCAGTTGCCCGACGATGCGGAAGTCCGCCGGCAGCAGCGGCGTGCCCAAGTTGTCCACCTTGAGCGCGTTGACTGCATACACCACGCCTTGCGCGGCGAACGCCAGCGCAAAGGCAAACAACGCCCGCCGTGTCAGCGCCAGCAGCAAGCCAGCCAGCAGCAGCCCCGGCCAGGCATTGGCCAACGGGAAGGACGGCTGCGCCAGCAGCCGCTGCGGCATGACACCGACGCCGCCATCCACCAGACCGGTCAGCAGCACAAAGACCGCGCACAGCAGCGCCACCGCGGCCACGCGTTTGAGCGGCGCGTGTTTCAGGCTGCTGCGGGTCGGGGCATTCAATGGCATCGGCGTCCTGGATCACGGAGTCGGTTGGCGCCGCGAATGTAATCAACCGGACATGAACCGCGTGTAGGACGGGGCGCCACGTGCCCCTGTCGCCGTGGCGACCGCGACACTGCGGCACAATGCGGTGATGGCCCTTGTGCAATCCCCGCCGCTGCGCGCCCTGATCGATGATCGTTACGCCGACCTCGTCGCGCGCTGCCGCGTTGCCGGCGTGGCGTTGCACGACGACGCCGGCGTCGCCGAACGCATCCGCCGAACGCTGCTTGCCAGCGACTTCGCGTTTGAAGTCTGGTGCCGTCAACCTCAACTGCTCTCGCCGCAAGGGCTGGAGCGCCTGCGCTCGGGCAGCGACGCCAGCGCGCGCCTGGGCAGCGTGCAACTGTCCGCGGACGAGGACCTGTGCATGGCCGCGCTGCGACGTTTCCGCCACGCCGAGGCGCTGCGACTGGTGTTTCGCGACGTCAACGGCCTGGACACCCTGCCCGAAACGCTTTCGGCCACCAGCGTGCTGTACGAGTCGCTGCTGGAGGTGGCGCTGGCCTGGGCCGAGCGTGCGCTGACGCCGCGTTACGGCCGCAGTCGCGACCACGATGGCACCGCGCAGCGCCTGCTGGTGATCGGCTTCGGCAAGCTTGGCGGCAGCGAGCTCAATTTTTCGTCCGACATCGATCTGGTGTTTTGCTATCCCGGCGGCGGACAAACCGACGGCGCCTGCGCGCTGGACAACAGCGAATATTTCCTGTGTCTGGGACGTGCCTTGGTGCGCCTGCTCAACGAGCCGACCATGGACGGGATCTGCGCCCGCGTCGACCTGCGCCTGCGTCCGTTCGGCAACGCCGGGCGCCTGGCGCTGTCGTTTGCGGCGATGGAGCAGTACTACCAGAACGAGGGTCGCGACTGGGAGCGCTACGCCTGGATCAAGGCTCGACCGGTGGCCGGCGACCGCCACGCCGGCAAGCAGTTGCAGGAGCTGCTGCGACCGTTCGTCTACCGCAAATATCTGGACTACACCGCGTTCGCCGGGCTGCGCGAGATGAAGGCGCTGATCGACGCCGAAGTGGCGCGCAAGGACCTGGCCGACAACCTCAAGCTCGGGCCCGGCGGCATTCGCGAGATCGAGTTCATCGTGCAGCTGACCCAGCTCATTCGTGGCGGACGAGAGCCCTCCTTGCGCGTGCGCATGTTGCGCGAGGCCTACGTGCTGTTGCGCCGGGTGGAGAACCGGGTGCAGATGCTGGGCGATGCGCAGACCCACGACTTGCCCGCGGACTCGCTCAGCCGCGAGCGCATCGCGCTGAGCCTGGACTACCCGGACTGGACCATGCTGGAGGCCGAACTCGCCCGCCAGCGCGCGCTGGTCAGCGAGGAATTCGCCGCCGTGTTGATGCCCGAAGGTGGCCGCGCCGCGCGTGTGCCGGCGGCGG
>JBDTIE010000009.1:0-2365 GCA_039936515.1 Rhodanobacter sp.
CAGATACAGATTGTCCTCATACATGCCGCCGACTGCCGAAAGGATCGCAGAAACCGCGGCCTGACCCTGCCGGAACAGCATCAGGTACATCGTCATCTGGCCCAGCGTGATGCGACCGACCACCGTGCTCATCGCAATCCACGCGTAGGCGCCATACAACGCCAGCGTGCCGAGCAGACCCAGGCCAAAGCCCCAGGTGTCGCGGCGCACGGTCAGGTCGCGGTCGTCGCGGTAGAGGCTGGTGAAGATGTCACGATAGCGCTGCAGCAGCAGTGGACCGAGGTCGAAAAGCTTGACCTCCTTGGCGTGGTCCTCGCGCGCCAGGACGGTTTCCAGGTACATCTGCATGCGCGTTTCCGGCGAGCGCCAGCGGAACAGGCGGAACGCATCGCCGGAAAACTTGGTTTCGGCCACGAACGAGGGCACGCCCGCCAGCAGCAGCACCGCGACTGCCCACGGCGAAAACTGGTACAGCAACGTGCCGTAGCTCAGCAGCGAGATGGCATTCTGGCCCAGGCCGAAGGTGCGCGTGACCAGCGACAATGGCCGGCTTGAAGCCTCGCGCCGGGCGCGGGTGAGCTTGTCGTAGAACTCCGAATCCTCGAATTGCGCCAGCTCCAGGGTCAGCGCCTTTTCCAGAATCATCACGTTGACGCGCTGGCCAAGCAGCGCGCGCAGCAGCGACTGGCACAGTGACAGTCCGCGTTGTGCACCAGCCAATGCGGCGACCAGCACGCCCTCGGCGATGACCCATTCAAATACCGGGGTCAGCGCGGCGTGGCCGCTGGTGGCCCACAGCCGGTTGGCGGCCACCACCGCGTCCACGATCATGGCGCCAACGTAGGCGATGCCCGCCGGCAGCAAACCGGCAACCAGGGTAAGCAGCGCCAGCGTCACGGTCAGTGCGTGACTGGTGCTCCACACCAGAGCCAGTGCACGCCCGCTGAAGCGGAACACGCCCAGAAAGCTGCGTTTCAATTCGACCGGTTCGCTTGATGCAGAGGCGGAAGGCGGCACGATGGTCCAGGCGGTGGGGATGGCGGTACAACCCATCGAATATGCGGCCACGGCACGCACGCACAAGGTCGGCAGCATTTGGCCATCCATGCGCCGACGGCTGCCCGCGCGGTGTATCGTCCCCCATCCCGACCGCCGGCATCGCGTTCCATGGATTTGAAAGCCTATCTGCAGCGCATTGGCCACGACGCCCCGGTGGCGGCGGATATTGCCACGTTGCGCGCCCTGATTGGAGCGCACGCGGCCAGCATCCCGTTCGAAAATCTCGACCCGTTGCTGGGCGAGCCGGTGGAGCTGACGCCCGAGGCGGTGGAACGCAAACTGGTGCACGCCCACCGCGGCGGCTACTGCTTCGAGCAGAACCTGCTGTTGGCCGAAGCGTTGCGGGCGGTCGGCTTCGAAGTCTCAGGCCTGATCGCGCGCGTGCTGTGGAAGCGCGCCGAGGACGCGATCACGCCACAGACGCACATGCTGTTGCGCGTGGAGGTCGGCGCTGAAAGCTGGCTTGTCGACGTCGGCTTTGGCAGCCAGACGCTTACCGGTGCACTGCGCCTGCGTGCCGGCATCGAACAACCCACGCCGCTGGAACCGTATCGCCTGATGATGGTCGACGGCGACTGGCGCATGCAGACGCTGCTGCGCGGGGAGTGGCGATCGCTGTACCGTTTCGACCTGCGTCGTGTGCGACCGGTGGATTACATCGTCGCCAACTATTTCGTTTCGACCTGGGCCGAATCGTCCTTCGTCAGCAACCTGACCGTGTCGCGCGCCACCAGCGAGCGTCGCATCGGCCTGCACAACCGCGAACTCAGCGTGCGCCGCGCAGGCGGCGAGCCGGAGCGCACGCTACTGCACGGCAGTGCGCAGATCCGCCACGTGCTGGAGCGCGAATTCATGTTGCACCTGCCCGACCATCCGCGTCTGGACGCAGCACTGGACGCGTTGCCGCAGTAGCGCAGATCAGCTCATCGAACGCCGGTTTTGGTAGCGATGGTGAATCCGGGCAAGACGGATTCCCGCCGTGGCGACGGCGCTTCGCGGTGTCACGCCGCAGGTGCGCGATCCGGATCAGCCTGCACGTTGATCTGGGTATCAGCGCAGCGCACGGCCTGCCCAGCATGGATCTTGCAGGTCTTGCGCAGCTCCGCCTGGCCGTCGACCAGGACCTCGCCGGCGGCGACCAGGCGCTTGCCGGCGCCGCCGCTGTCGCACAGGCCGGTGAGCTTGAGCAGCATGTTGAGTTCGACGTAGCCGCCTTGCAACTCAAAATCCAGGGTTTGCATGTTGATTTGTCTGTGGGTAAAGGCGCCCATGATACGGCGTTACGTACTGCAAGTCGGGCCGCCGG
>JBDTIE010000010.1:0-4094 GCA_039936515.1 Rhodanobacter sp.
GTGATTGGCAACGGCAGCGTGGCGGCACTGATCGACGCGCGTGCGCGCATCGTCTGGGCGTGCCTGCCGCGCTTCGATGCCAACGCCAGCTTCTGCGCGCTGCTTTCGCCGAACGTCGAAGGCGGCGACTGGGCGATCGAGCTGGAGGACCTGGACCATGCCGAGCAAAACTACCTGCCCAACACCGCCGTGCTGGTCACGCGCCTGTTCGACCGTCACGGCGGCGCCATCGAGATTGTCGACTTTTCCCCGCGCCACCGTTCGCACGGACGCATCTACCATCCGGTAATGCTGGCCCGGCGCGTGAGCCCGATCAGCGGCTCGCCGCGAATCCGCGTACGCCTGCGGCCGCTGTGCGACTACGGCGCGCACCGCGCGCCCACCACGTCGGGCAGCAACCACATTCGCTACCTGCTGAGCGACGTCGTGCAACGGCTGACCTGCGATGTCGCCACTCCATTCATCGAGCGCGAACTGGCATTTGGCCTGGACCGCCCGGCGCACTTCGTGTTTGGTCCGGACGAAACGCTGACCGAAAGCCCGGCGGTGTTCATCCACCTGACGCTGGAGCGCACGCTGGCCTACTGGCACGAATGGACGCGCTCGCTGTCGGTGCCCTACGAGTGGCAGGACGCGGTGATCCGCGCCGCGATCACGCTCAAGCTGTGCCAGTACGAAGCCACCGGCGCCATCGTGGCGGCACTCACCACCTCAATCCCCGAGGCCGCGGGCACCGCACGCAACTGGGACTACCGCTACTGCTGGCTGCGCGACGCTGCGTTTACCGTGCGCGCGCTCAACCGCCTTGGCGCCACGCGCACGATGGAGGAATACATCCGCTACGTTTTCAACCTGATTGCTGCAGGGCAGGACAGCGAGATCGGCCCGGTGTTCGGCATTACCTTCGAACGCGAGTTGCCCGAGCGCCATGTGCCGAGCCTGTCCGGTTATCGCGGCATGGGGCCGGTGCGCGTGGGCAACGACGCATATCGGCAACGCCAGAACGACGTGTACGGCTCGGTGGTGCTGGCCTCGGCGCAATTGTTTTTCGACCGTCGGCTGGAACACCGCGGCGACACGCTGATGTTTGAACGGCTGGAGCGCATGGGGACGCTGGCGCTGCGCATGGCCGAGGAACCGGACGCCGGACTGTGGGAATTTCGCGGCCGCGTCGCCATCCACACTTATTCGGCGGCCATGTGCTGGGCCGCGTGCGACCGCCTGGCACACATCGCCACGCAGCTCGGGCTGGACGAACGCGCGCGGCACTGGCACGACCACGCCGTGCAACTGCGCGCGCGCATCCAGCAGCGCGCGTGGAACGCGCAACTTGGCCACTTCGTCGACGCCTACGACGGCGAACACCTGGACGCCAGCCTGCTGCTGCTGGCGGACATCGGCTTCATCGCGCCGCTGGATCCGCGCTTCGTGGCCACGGTGGACGCCATCGGCGTGGCGCTCGGGCGCGGCGATTATCTGTTCCGCTACATCGCTCCAGACGACTTCGGCGCGCCGGAGACCAGCTTCAATATCTGCACGTTCTGGTACATCGAGGCACTGGCCGCCACCGGCCGGCGCGAACGGGCGCGGGCGATGTTCGAGAACATGCTGGTCCAGCGCAACGCGCTGGGCCTGTTGTCGGAAGATCTGCAGCCGGACACCGGCGAGCATTGGGGCAACTACCCGCAAACCTACTCGCTGGTCGGCTTGATCCAGTGCGCGATGCGGTTATCGCGGCGTTGGGAGGATGCGTTGTGAAGCAGAACACAGGCGATCAGGAGTCGGCGATGGGAATGGGCATGGAAATGGCCCGCTGCGGAGCACGCGCGTCATGAGCCGGTTGGTGGTTGTCTCCAACCGCGTCGGGCTGCCGCGGCAAACTTCCACCGGCGGCCTGGCTTCGGCCTTGCAGGCGGCGCTGCACGAACGCGGCGGGCTGTGGTTCGGCTGGAGTGGCAAGGTTGCGGCCGAGACCGCCAGCGAAGTGCACCGCCAGCATGACGGCAAGGTCGACTACGCCACCATCGACCTGTCGCGCACCGACCAGGACGACTACTACACCGGCTTCGCCAACGGCACCATGTGGCCAATGCTGCATTACCGGCCAGACCTGGTCGATTACCAGCGCAGCCATCTGGACGGCTATTTGCGCGTCAACGGCATTTTTGCCGACCAGTTGCAAAAGCTCATCGAACCCGACGACACCATCTGGGTGCACGACTACCATCTCATCCCGCTGGCAGCCATGCTGCGCCAGCGCGGCGTGCGCAACCGCATCGGGTTTTTCCTGCACACACCGCTGCCAGCCGCCGGGCTGCTGATCGCCCTGCCCAACCACCGGCAGTTGCTGGAGACGCTGGCCAGCTACGACCTGGTCGGCGTGCACACCGCGCGCGACCTGCGCGCGCTGGAGGACTACTTCCTGCACGAGGCCGGCGCGGCGATGCGCCTGGGCGGGCGCATGCGCATGCCCAACGGTCGGCTGTTCCGCGCTGCCGCCTTCCCCATCAGCATCGACACCGCCGGCATCGCCGAGGCCGCGCAGCACGCTGTGGCGCACAAGGAGATCAGCCAGTTGCGCAGTTCGCTGCAGGGCCGGGCGCTGATTATCGGCGTGGACCGGCTGGACTATTCCAAGGGCCTGCCGCAGCGCTTCCAGGCCTATGCGCGGCTGCTGGAGCGCGCGCCGGAGCTGCATCGGCAGGTGACCTTCATGCAGATCGCGCCGCCCTCGCGAGGGGCGGTGCTGGAATACCGGCAGATCCGCCACGAGCTGGAGCGCAGCGCCGGCCACATCAACGGCAAGTATGCCGCGCCGGACTGGGCGCCGATCCGCTACATCAACAAATCCTTCCCACACCGGCTGTTGACCGGCTACTACCGCAGCGCGCGCGTGGGCCTGGTCACCCCGCTGCGCGACGGCATGAACCTGGTCGCCAAGGAATACGTCGCCTGCCAGGACGCGGCCGATCCAGGCGTGTTGGTGCTTTCGCGCTTTGCCGGCGCGGCGATGGAACTGACCGAGGCGTTGTTGGTCAACCCCGCCGACACCGAGGAGGTGGCCGATGCGCTGCAGCGTGCCCTGACCATGCCGCTGCGCGAACGCCGCGAACGCTGGCAGGCGATGATGTCCGTACTCGGCGAGCATGACATCACGCTGTGGCGCACCAGCTTCCTGCACGCCCTGCGCCGCGAGACGCCACAGCCGCTGGCACCGGCCACGACCATCGCGTAGACAAGACGCTGACGTCCGTTACGCCAGCCAGATCAAGCTGGCGAAGCGGCCGCTGCGCGCGCCCTCGCGGCGGTAGGAGTAGAGCCGCGGGTCGGTAAAGGTGTCGAAGCCGCCGCCGTGGATGTGCTCAACGCCTGCCATCTGCAGACGGCGGCGCGCCAGCGCGGCCAGGTCACACAACCAATGGCCCGGGCGAGTGGCGACGAAACAGGCTCCGGCGCCAGCATCAACATCGACGAAAGCCGTGCGAACCTCCTCGCCGACCTCGTACGACGGTGCGCCGATGCATGGCCCCAGCCACGCCAGCACGCGCGCGTGCGGCGAGTGCATCTGCGTCAACGTTGCTTCCAGCACGCCGCCGGCGAGGCCGCGCCAGCCCGCATGCGCCGCGCCAATTTCGCTGCCGTCATCGGCACAGAACAGCACCGGCAGGCAATCGGCGGTGAGAATGGACAGCACCGTGCCGGGCAGGTGCGACACCGCCGCATCCGCCTGCGGCTCATCGACCGCAACCAGTGGCCCCAGCTCGGCGACATGGCTGCCATGCACCTGACGCAACCAGCGTGGCGCCGAAGGCAGTCCCAGCGCCGGCTGCAGGACGCCGCGGTTGGCCAGCACCGCATCGGCCGCATCACCGCTGCGCGCGCCGAGATTGAGTCGCGCATACGGCGCGGCCGACACCCCCGGCCCGTCGCGGGTGGTTACCGCCGCGCGCACGTTGCGCGGTGCCGGCCAGTCGGGAAATATCCAGGGCTCAGGCATGCTCGGGCCAGGTTCGGGAAATGGGGAATCGACGCCACCGACCAGGCACCGACGACGGCAGACACGATGCTTGGCCTTCCGCTCGGAGGGCCACCCT
>JBDTIE010000011.1:0-4298 GCA_039936515.1 Rhodanobacter sp.
CCGGTGGCATCCGCGTGATTCGCCATGGCAATACGCGCGAGTGGATCGCCGGACTCAAGGTGATCACCGGGACAGGCGAACTGCTGGAATTCAACCGCGGCCTGATCAAGAATTCCAGCGGCTACGATTTTCGGCATTTGTTGATTGGTTCGGAAGGCACGCTGGGTATCGTCGTCGAGGCGACGCTGAAGCTCACCGATCCTGCGCTTCCCTCGCAGGTGATGTTGCTGGCGTTGCCGGATATGGATGCGCTGATGCAGGTGTTTGCGTTGTTTCGCACGCGCCTGGCACTGCAGGCGTTCGAGTTTTTTACCGATCACGCGTTGGCTCACGTGCTGGCGCACGGCGCGCAGCGCGCCATCGATGGCAACCACCCGTATTACGTCGTGGCCGAGTTCGACGCACCTGATGAGTCCGCGCAGGAGGCTGCGCTGGCCGCGTTCCAGCATGCGCTGGAACAGGGCTGGGTCAGCGACGGGGTCATTGCGCAAAGCGACGCGCAGGCGGCGGCCTTGTGGCGTTTGCGCGAAGGCATCACCGAGTCACTGGCGCCGCACCGCCCGTACAAAAACGATGTTTCCGTGCGGGTCAGTGCGGTGCCGGCGTTCATGCATGAAATGCAGACATTGCTGGCACACGAGTATCCGCAGATCGAGGTGGTCTGGTTCGGACACATTGGCGACGGCAATCTGCACATCAATGCGCTGTGTCCGGACGGCTTGGCCGAGTCGGCGTTCATCAGCCAGTGCGAGCGCGTCACCACGCTGCTGGCGGCAACCTTGCAGCGCCATGGCGGCAGCATCTCGGCCGAACATGGCATCGGCCTGGTCAAACGGCCGTATCTTGCCAGCGCGCGCAGCGATGTCGAAATCGCCTTGATGCGTGGCGTGCGCAAGGTGTTTGACCCCAACGGCATCCTCAACCCCGGCAAGTTGTTCGAGACTGACTGAGCATCCGCGGGCTGCGGACGTCGTGCTAGCCTTGAGCACTTGTGCGTTGCCTCGTGGAGCCGCCATGCCGCCGGAACTTCGTTCGCTGTATCCCGCCATCGAGCCGTTCGATCGCGGCATGCTCAAGGTTTCGGACCTGCACACGCTGTACTACGAACAAAGTGGGAATCCGCACGGCAAGCCGGTGGTGTTCGTGCACGGCGGCCCTGGCGGTGGCACCAACCCGAAGTGTCGGCGGTTCTTTGATCCGGCGGTGTATCGCATCGTGCTGTTTGACCAGCGTGGGTGCGGACAGTCGACCCCACACGCGGAGCTTGCCGGCAACACCACCTGGGACCTGGTCGCGGACATGGAGCGCCTGCGCACACACCTGGCGCTGGAACGCTGGCAGGTGTTTGGCGGTTCATGGGGCTCCACGCTGGCGCTTGCCTATGCCCAGTCGCATCCCGAACGCGTGACCGAGCTGGTACTGCGCGGCATCTTCATGCTGCGCCGGTCTGAGCTCGAATGGTTCTACCAGGACGGCTGCAATACGTTGTATCCCGATGCGTGGGAAACCTATCTCGGTGCCATCCCCGAGGTCGAGCGCGGCGACCTGATGAGCGCCTATCACCGTCGTCTCACCCACGCCGACCACGCTGTTCGCGTGGCTGCGGCGCGGGCGTGGTCGGTCTGGGAAGGCGCAACCAGCTTCCTGTGGCAGGACAAGTCGCACATGGAATCGAGCGCGCAGGACGAGTTTGCCCTGGCCTTCGCGCGCATTGAGTGCCACTACTTCGTCAACGGCGGTTTCTTCGAGCACGACGACCAGTTGCTGCGCAACGTCGATCGCATCCGGCATATCCCGGCGGTGATCGTGCAAGGCCGCTATGACGTCGTCTGCCCGTTGCGCAGCGCCTGGGATTTGCACCGCGCCTGGCCGGAAGCGGACCTGCACATCGTGCAGGATGCCGGTCATTCGGCGTTCGAGCCGGGCAACACGCACGAACTGCTGAAAGCCACGGACCGCTTCCGGGATTAGCCCAGGAGCGTGGGCGGTAGAAACCGTCCGGGCTGCAAAGCCCTCTGCACGGTCCATTTTCCCGCCGCTTCTTGGCCCATAGAACCACTATGGGTCGGCGAATCGTCGAAAAACTGTCCTCGTGCAGAAGACTTTTCGCCGCGAACATTTCTACCGCCCACGCTCCTAGCCCTGTGGCTTGGTACCGAAAATCTTGTCCCCGGCGTCGCCCAGCCCCGGCAAGATGTAGCCGCGCTCGTTGAGGCGCTGGTCAATGGCGGCGGTGTAGATCTCCACGTCCGGATGTGCGGCGTGGACACGTTCGAGCCCTTCGGGCGCGGCGACCAGGAACAAGCCCTTGATGCGCCGGCAACCGGCCGCCTTGAGCATGTCGACTACGGCGATCAACGTGCCGGCGGTGGCGAGCATGGGGTCAACGATGAGGGCGGTGCGCTCATCCATGCGTCCGCTGAGTTTTTCGTAATAGGCCGTCGGTTGCAGCGTGTGCTCGTCGCGCTGCACGCCGACCACGCTGACCTTGGCCGAGGGGATCATCCCCAGGACACCCGGCAGCATTCCCAGTCCGGCACGCAGGATCGGTACGACGGTGATCTTGCGGCCCTTGATGCGGCGCACGCTGACCGGTCCGGCCCAGCCCTCAGTGGATTCCTCCACCATGTCCAGATCGGCAGTGGCCTCATAGGTCAGCAGCGCGGCGACTTCTGCCGCAAGTTCGCGGAAGTCCTTGGTGCTGATGCCGGCGTGGCGCATCAGGCCCAGCTTGTGCTGGATCAGCGGGTGGCGTACTTCTACGATTTTCATGGCGCATATGGTGAACCGGGGTTCCCATTGTGCCTGCGCGACCACCTGGCCGCGAATGCCGACAAGCGCAAAAAGACCGCCACGGTGTGAGCGTGGCGGCCAAGGTCAGCGGTGATGTTGCACTTCGGCGTTGGTCCGCCTCAACCTTCGGCACTGGCCGCTTCAGTAGCTTTTGCCTTGGTCTTGTGCGACACCTTGGTGCTGGCACTGGTTTTGCCGCTTTTCAGGCAGGTGCTCATGAACGCCTTGCGCTCCGGCCCCTTCTTGCCTTCGGCCTTGGCCTGGTGATTGCAGTCGGCCATGCGTTGCTGCTGCGGCGTGCGGGTCTTGGCGGGGGCCGCCTTGGCTGCTGCGGCGCTGGTGGCACCAGTGGCGTGGCTGCTTTGCGGAGCAAAGGCAAAGGTCGCAGCGGTGGCAAAAAGCGCGCTGGCGGCCAGCAAGCGTAGTGATGTGGTCATGCGTGATCCTCCCTTGGGTCCGACGGAATGCCGGTGCGGGGAAGTCTAGGTACGGCGCGGCTCTGGCGAAGTCGGGCAAAGCCGACGCCACCGCGGTATTTCACCGCGGCGGCGTGTCAGCCCAAGGGTCAGGCAGCCTTTGCCTTGGACACGCGCGGGCCTTGGCGCAGGGCGTTGCGCACGTGCGACACGATCAGGTCCACTTCGGCGCTGGTGACGTTGAAGTGCGGGGTGAAACGCAGCGAGTTGGCACCACCGTGCACCACGCCCACGCCGTGCTCGCGCATGTATTCCTCGATGGAGCCGGCGCCGTAGCACTTGTAGTCCGGCCCCAGCTCGCAGGAAAACAGCAGGCCGGTGCCCTGGACCTTGGTGATCAAGCCGCCCAATTCGTCCTTGAGCGCATTGAGCTTGGCCACGAATTCGCGGCCGCGTTCGCGGATGTTGGCGCGTACGCCATCATCGAGCAGGCCCAGTGTGGCCACCGCCACGTCCAGCGCGCGCGGGTTGCCGGTCATCGTGTTGCCGTAGATGCCTTTGCGATACAACTCGGCGGTGGCCGCGGTCACAGCCAGCACTGACAGTGGATACTGGCCGGCGTTGAGCGCCTTTGAGAAAGTCTCCATGTCCGGCGCCGGAAGGTTCTCGAAGCCGGGATAGTCGGTGATCGACAGCACGCCATGGGCGCGCAGGCCGGCCTGGATGGAATCGACCAGCAGCAGCGTGCCATGCGCCTGTGTCAGCTCGCGCGCGGCCTGGTAGAACTCCACGCTCACCGCGCGGCCGGGGTCGCCCTCGCCCATCACCGGCTCCAGGAACATCGCCTCGATGAACCAGCCGTGCTCGTCGGCATCGGCGAATGCGGCCCGCAGTTGTGCGACGTCGTAAGGCGCGACCGTGAGCACCGAATCTTCGTGCTGATAGCTGGCCAGATACTGCTTGTAAGTGTTGCGGGTGGAGTCGGAATACAGCGCCGGGCCCTCGGTGCGGCCGTGGAACGCACCCTTCACCGCCAGGCGCTTGATTGTGCGACCGGCATAGCGGCCATCAGGCTGCGTCATCTGCCGG
>JBDTIE010000012.1:0-2974 GCA_039936515.1 Rhodanobacter sp.
GCCGCGCCGGCCCCATCTGCCCGGCCTCGAACAACGTGGACCCCGAGTTGGCGCCGATACGCAGGGCCAGCGCGAAATCGCCGGCCTCGAACGCCTGCTGCTGGGCCACCTGCATGCCCTGCAATGCCTGTAGCCACCCATTGGCTTCCTTGTCGCCAAGGGCGCACATCAGCTGATCTGCGCGTTCTGTGGGCAGGCGGTGTGCGAGCGCGGCTTCAAAGCCGCGTGCGTAATGCGCTGCCAGCGGCCGCAGTTGTGCGTTGGCGTTCGCGCGGGCCAGCGCCCAGGTTTGCTCCAGCGCCGCGTCGGTACCGGCGTCGTCGCGTTGCGCAGCCGCGACGCGGACACGCAGGCGATAGAGCTTGGCGCGCCCCGACAAGTCGTCGGCTTCCATCAGCGATTCGGCCTGGTCGAGCAAGCTCGACGCGCGTGCAGGATCGCCACACGACAGCGTGGCGTGAGCGGCATCGCACAAGACGCTGGCTCGTTCGAACGATGGCGCGGCCACGGTTTCAAGCACATCGACTTGCGCCAGCAGAATTCGCATGGCGTCGGCATGCTCGCCCGACCACTGCAACGCAACGGCGCGGTTCACTTGCACCAGCGCACGGTTGTGCGAATCAGCCTCGATGGCCAGCGCAGCGTCGTACTCCACCAGTGCGCCGTCATAGTCACCCCTGTCGCGCAGCGCGTTGCCCAGGTTGTCATGCGCGGCAGATTGCAGGCGCACGTCATCCGCCATGACAGCCGCCGCGATTGAGCGACGAAAGGGAGCCACCGCACCGGCCAGGTCGCCGGCCCGGACGTGCGCCATGGCCTGCAGGTAGGCAGCCGTCGCCAGATCCGCATTGCGGTCGGTGACTGCAGCCAGACTCACCGCCAGTCCGGCCTCATGACCCACGCGGCCCCAGTCGCCAGCAACCTTGGCCTGGACAATGCGCGGCATCAGGTGGTCCAGCGCTTCACCCAACAAGGTGTCCACGTGCACCAAGCCAGCCAGGGCTCGACCATCACCGCCGCGTACGGCGTCGAGGAAGGATTGCGCCGGTGGTCCGAGCAGTTTCTCGAGTTCCTCGAGCATGTCAGCCAGGCGCTGCTGCAGCGCGTCGGGCAGCTGTGCCACCGGCGCATTCTCCGGCCAGCGCGCCAACATCAGCGTCACGGGCATCAGCAGCAGAACTTCGATCGGGACGATCGCATCGCCGGGGCTGGCGCTGCTCGAGGTGGTCATCAGATCAGCGCATCGTGTATGCGTCTGGCGACCACCGGATCGTCCAGATAGCCGGCGATGCCGTGGCGGTTGTCGGTGTGGTTTTTCACCTGGTCATACTCTTCGATCGCCGGCAGCAGCGGATCGCACGGAAAGTAGTCGGTCGTCAGCGGATACAGCGCCACAACGTCGCGCGTGTCATAGGCGTTGAACCACGCGTCCACGCACGGCGGGCAGCGCGTGGGCGACCACTTCATCACCGTCTCCCGAATTTCCTTCACTCCCAGCGGACAGCCTACGGTGATGAGCTCCCGCACGCGCCAGCCACGCTTGTGACCGAATTGGCGCAGCAAGCGATAGGCCACAACGGTGCCCAGCGAGTGCGCGACAACGACAGTCTCCACGTCCGGCTCCATGGCCTTCATGACGCCGTCATCAATGGTTGCGCGTACGTCGGCGTTGGTCAGGTACTGATACACATCGTGCGTTTTCAGCGCGATGCCGGTAGCACTGGCGCCGGGTACGTAACGGTCGATCGCCTGCAGCACGCCCTGAACCCATTCCCATTGGAACACTCCGCGCTCGACCACCTCGCGGCCTGCCACGGAGGCAAGTTGGTCTTCGGTGATGAACTTCTTCTGGATATGCGCGGCGATGGCGTTGGCGAAGCGCTTCTCACCCTGGTCGAGGTCGGTACCGCGAATGATCACCGCCGCCGCGCTGGCCGGATTGGCGCCTCGGGCAAGCTGCTCCAGGGTATCGCCGAAGTACGGGAAGCGGATATCGGTCTCGCTCACCGGCATTTCCAGACCGGCGGCATCCAGACCACGACGCCAACTGTCGATCCATTCCTTCTTTAGCGCTATCGAGTCCTTGCGCTCCTGCGCGCGACCGTGGATGAAGACCAGTTTGCGGGCCATGTCGTTCTCCTGTCAGAGAGGTTGGTCAGGTCACATCTTGGGTGCGCAGTGCGCGCTCGAGCATCTCCACGCCGCGGTCGTCATACAGCGACCACAGGGACGGTTTCATGGTTGCCTGCAGGCCGGCGAGCAGCGGGTGCAGTTGGATGTGATGCGCCGGCAGCAAGGCCCAGCCCTGCGACAGCAGCGGCACGAACGGCACCACGCCGCTGGCGCGATCGATGGTCTTGCCCACCAGGCTGCGCGCCAACAGCGACACATCGAACAAGCGCAGGCCCAGATCACTGGCCAATGTCTCCTGCATCTGGCGGATGCGGTCCGGCATTTGCAGGTCGTTGCAAGCGTAGGCGGCATAGATGGCCAACGTCGGATCGATTCCCCTCGCCACCTGCATCTGTGTCGCCAGTGCCTGCGCGTCGGCGTCATCAAGCGTGAAGCGACCCTGGCGCAAGGCCGATGCGGCCACCGCGCGCAGCGCACGCAGTTCGCCGCTGCGGGCCTGGTACTCGGCCCACCGATTGTGGTTCTCCGACGGCTCGTAGCTGACGTCGACCAGCTCACCGCGGTCGAAACTCAGCGCGGTCAGAAAGCCGGCCAGCGCAGGGATCACCGTGCCAAAGCCGCCCTTGAAGCGCAGCACGACGCTGACGGCCCCCGCCTGCAAATGCATGCGGACCACGTTGCCGTTCGCCTGACCCGGCAGCGCGGGGAGGATTTCTGCAGCGCCGCCCACAGCCACGGCCGACTCGACCTCGGCCCCGCGCACCTTGAAGCCGCACTGCGACTCCATGTGCTGCGGTCCGAACGGCAGCGCCAGGTTGCGTGCGGTGCGCGCCATGTCCAT
>JBDTIE010000013.1:0-6883 GCA_039936515.1 Rhodanobacter sp.
CTGATGCGCGCCGTTGATGCCGTAGCCCACGCGATGCGGCGCGTCTGCACTGGCGCTTCCGGCAAAGCGGGTGAATTCCAATTGCGGTGAAGCGCCCGCACCAGGCTGGCCCATCCATGCCGGCAAGCCGCCGGACGCGATGCGTACCGGGCGTGGCGCGGCCAGTTGCAGGTCATGCTCGAAGCGGGTGAAAAACAACTCCGCCTGCCGCCATTTGCCGGCTTGCGTCTGGATCCGGTCACGCGAGGCCATGACCACGCCCAGCCCGCGCCACGCCATGAGCGCAAGCAAGGCCAGCACCAGCAATGCCGCGAGCAGCTCGATCAGCGTGAACCCGGCGGCGTCATGGCTCGAGTCCACGCTCATTGGCCTCTCCGCGCGGGATGGACGACAAAGCCAACCGAGTGCGCGAGGAAGTGCGCCGGCTGCGCTGGTGCGAAAACATAGACATCAACGCGGCGGAACGCCGCATTCGGCGTCGCGGAAATTTCTTCGCGCCAGCCAAGTTCAAGGTTGCCCTGATGCTGGACGCCATTGAGTTCGCCCACCGCCAGCCAGTCGCCACGTGCGTGATGTTCGGCCAGGCGATCAGCGGCAACCCAACCGGCAAACAATCGCGCGCGCAAGTCGCTCATGTGGGCGGTGCCCAGCGTCGCCACGCGCAACGCCGCGAACAGCGACACGGCGACGATCGTCATCGCCACCAACACCTCGACCAGGGTGAACCCGCGGGCGCTATCGCGCTGCCATCTGGCCATAGTTTTTGCCCTGCCCCGGCGCGATGCGCAGATCGCCAATGGGTGAAGCGGCGATGCCGTAGCGTTCGTCGCCAAGCGCCAGCTCCATCGAGAACGCGGCCATGGAGCCATCGCTCGGAAACTCCAGGCGCAGATCCGGCTGGGCCTGGTTTGTCTCGTTGCGCAACTGCGCTATCACCATTCCGTGCGGCAGCGCGCGAGCGCGCAGCAAATCGTCATCGCGGATTTGCGACCAGGTCTCGTCGCCAGCCTGGCGCCAGAACCGGTAATGCCGGCCGTCGGACGTCCACGCGATGGCGCTGCCGCTGACGCGCGCGTCCTGCGCGGCAAGCTGCAGCAGTTGCGCCATGCGCTCGGCTTCCACCCGCAACACGTCGCGGTCGCCCGGTTGCAGCCTGGCGCTGATGGTCCCGACCATGATGCCCATGATCAGCACCACCACCAGCATTTCCAGCAGAGTGAAGCCGCACGTGGCGTGCCGGTCGATCGCCTCATGCATCTGCGCAGGCCTCCATCACAACATCCACGAACCCAGGTCGGCGGCGTTGCCTTCGCCACCGGGCGCACCATCGGCACCCAGGCCGTATACGTCGATTTCCCCGTGCACGCCCGGATTCAGATACTGGTAGGGATGACCCCACGGGTCCTTGGGCAAGCGACCAACGTAGCCTTCGGGTTTCCAGTTGGTCGGGGCCGGCTCCGATTGCGGCTTGGTCACCAGCGCCTGCAGCCCCTGCTCGGTCGTTGGGTAGCGCTGGTTGTCCAGGCGATAGAGCTCGAGCGCCTGCATCAGGCTGGCGATGTCTTGGCGCGATGCCGTCACCCGCGCCTCGTCCGGACGTCCCATCACCTTGGGCACCACCAGTGCCGCGAGGATGCCCAGGATGACGACCACCACCATCACCTCAAGCAAGGTAAAACCGCGCTGCGGGAAGTTACGGACGGGCATGGAAGCTTCACCCCTGGAACATGCGAAGAAGCGGGACGGCATGGCTGGCACGCTGCACATCCGCCCGTAGTCAGTGACCTGTTGAGATTGCGACTGCGAGAGCCGAAACATTCAGGCCTTCCCGGTTGTGATGCAGGCGCGTGCCCGCAGGTTCCGCAAAGCTGCGTGCAGCCCTCCGCGCATCGCAAAAGTTGTTGACGAAGGTGGAAGATTTTTTTTCGATGTGTGCAGCAACGGGAACCTTCCCTGCGCTGCTGCGTCGGTTGGTGAACGGGCACTGATGTCTTGCATTGGGCAGGACCGGCTGCAGTTGCCGCGCTTCGGGAGAGCGCGGGTCGGAGACACGTCAAGAGAGTTCCATGTGCAGGTTGATGCCGGTCGGCAGGGAGAACTGCGGCCGCAAGAACCCGGCCAAGCACATGTCCACTCTCGCCTTGCAGCATCCAACGAAGAGGAAACCAGATGAACACGCACATGCAGAAAAAATGGTTGCCCGTGGCCGTGTCCGTGGCGCTGGGAGTGGGCCTTGCCGGTTGCGGTGGTTCCAGCCACGACGGCGCATCCGCGCCGCCTCCGATAACGCCATCGGCGCCTGCACCAACCGTGATTTCCACCACCCCGGTCAATGCCGCCGCCAGCGTCCTGAACACCGCGACAGTCAGCGCCACCTTCGATCAAGCCATTGATCCGGCGACGCTGAAATCGGCCAATTTCAGCGTCAACTGTCCCGCCGATGCGGCGACCTTCGGATCGGTCACCTATGACGCGGCGACCAAGACCGCCACGTTCGTGCGCATCACCGAGAATCCCACCAATCTGCCGCAGTCGGAGGTCGCCGAACCAATGCCGGCCAACGTCACCTGCACGGCAAAAATCAGCACGGCGGTGAAGAATTCCACCGGCGTGGCGCTGGCAAAGGATTTCACCTGGTCGTTCTCGACCGTGACCGACACCGCATTCCTCACTGCCGGTCAGAATATCTTTCGCTATGAAACCTTCGGCGACGAAACGCAGTGGACCGACAAGCTGAAGATGAATGACGTGATCGCCACGCTGGTCGATCCAACGACGGCCCTGTCCGTGGGTCTGAAGGTCGACGCCGAAGCACTTCCGCCCTCGGTCGTGGCCGGCATCCAGGATGGCAGTATCAGCCTGACCAGCCCGGATACGACGCTGGCGCTGATTGGCCTGAATGCCGTGGTCGGCATCAAGGGCACGGTGGAGACCGTTGGCGGCAAGAGCACGCTGACCCGTGTCGGTATCACTTGCGCCTTGTGCCATTCCACAGTCGACAATTCTTTTGCGCACGGCATCGGCAAGCGGCTCGACGGCTGGCCCAATCGCGACCTGAACCCGGGCGCGATCATCGCCTTGTCACCGGCGCTGACGCCGGCGCAGCGGGCTGTCTACAAGTCATGGGGTCCGGGCCTGTACGACCCGCGCTTCAACGTCGATGGCCTGAACGGGCCGGTGGTGATCCCGCCGGCGTACGGGCTGCAGGACATCCACAAGATCGTGTTCACCGGCGACGGCGATGATCTGGCGTACTGGAACCGCTACGTCGGCGTGATCCAGATGGGTGGGCACGGCAACTTCACCGATGCACGCATCGGCAGCAGCGGCGGAGTCAACGTCACCAATGGCACCGACGACCTGGTCAGCGACAAGCTCGCCGGGCTTCAGGCCTATCAGCTGTCCATTGCCGCACCGCCGGCACCAGCGGGCAGCTTCGATGCCGCCGCCGCGACGCGCGGCAAGGTGCTGTTTGACGGCAAGGCCGGATGCGCCACTTGTCACAGTGGTCCGAAGTTCACCGACGCCAACGAACGCTTGCATGAGGTGAGTGAGGTGCCCAGCGAGCCGGAGGCCACCGGCGTACCCAGCTACGCTTCACGCACCGCCACCAAGAAATACCGCACCGCACCGCTGCGCGGCGTCTGGCAGCATCCGCCTTACTTCCACAACGGCTCGGCGGCCACGCTGGAGGACGTGGTGATGAAGTACAACGCCAAACAATCGCTCGGGCTGTCCAACGCGGAAGTCGCTGATGTTGCGCAATACGTGAAGTCGCTTTAAGCCCCCGACACGCGTGCAACGGGGCAGCGGCGCCTGGAAACAGGTTGCCGCTGCCTTCGCGTGCGCACGATCGTGCACGCGACGCCCGACGCGCTGACATGGCATTGCCACACGCGTGTTTCGTCACCGTTTTCTAGTGCTCAACCTCGTCGTCGGCTTCCACCGCCAGCCACGCCATGAGCACTGCCGTCATGCGCGCGCAGCGCACGCCAAGAAAGGGAAAGGTCTCGGACAACATGCTGCCCAGGGCTTCGTCCAGCGACTGGCGCAGCAACCGCCGGGCGCGATGCAAGCGCGTCCTCACCGTCTGCGGCTTGAGCCCGAGACGCGATGCGGTTTCCTCCACGCTGCACTCTTGCAGCTCGCGCAACCGGTAGACGGCGCGATATGGATCGGGCAGACAATCGATGGCGTCGACGAGCCGTTGGCGGATCTGCGTGCGCGCGACCAGCGACAGCGGACTGTCCACGCAATGCCAGGAACTTGACTGGCTTGCCCAGTACGGGTCCAGTGCCGCCGCACTAACCTGCTCCAGCCCGACCATCAGGTGCCGCTTGCGCAACTGGCTGCGTGCCTCGTTGAGCACGATGCTGATCAGCCAGGTCCGCAATGGCGCATCGCCGCGAAAGGTGTCCAGCTTGCGGTAGGCGCGCATAAAAGCTTCTTGCACGATGTCCTCCGCCTCGGCGTCATCGGCAACCACGCCGCGGGCAATGCGGAACAGCAGTCGGCCAAAGCGCCGCATGATGTGCCGGAATGCCTCGTGGTCGCCACGCCTGATGCGGGCGACCAGCGCATCGTCGTCCAGCGCGATGTAGTCGATCAGCACCGCGTTGGCAGACGGAGGCATGGGTTCGTGCATGCCCTTTGGATGCGACTGCTGCGCAACGGTTCCGGATCCGGGCATCGACTTCCCGCGCGCATGAGTCACCGCGCATGATCGACATCAAGTCGCGCGTGGCGGAAATCAACGACGATCGGGTTTGAACGCCGACCCGGATCGGCCCATGCCACGAGGCGCAGCCTTGGAATACCACGTCGAATGGCCGGACATTGCGCCGCCGTTGCAGCGCATCGAGACCGCCATTCTTGATGCCGATCCATCGGCGAGCATTGACGTCGACGCCGCCAACCATCGGCTGCGCGTGGCCGGATCCCTGGCCACGGTCGAGTTGATCGCGCTGCTGCATCAGGCCGGTTACCCGGTGACCGCCGCACAAGTGGTGGCGTTGCCGTCGTTTTGCTGTGGCGACTGCGCCGGATAAAGCCGCCACCGCCGCGCACGCACCGCAGCCCCCCGCGTGTGCGCAGCGGCAAAGGTTTGCAGTTGCCGGCCACTTGCGGAACAGTGGCGCGATTCTCACCGTGGACCGCAACATGCAGCAGGCACCCATCACGATTATTGGCGCTGGTCTGGTCGGCGCGTTGCTCGCACGCCAACTGGCCCAACGCGGCATTGCCGTGGACGTGTTTGAGAAACGGCCCGATCCGCGCAGCGCGGGTTTCCTTGGCGGGCGCTCGATCAACCTGGCGCTGGCCGAGCGCGGCCTGCAGGCGCTGCGCTGCAGCGGCCTGGCGGAGGACGTGTTGCGCAGCGCGGTCATGATGCGCGGGCGCATGGTGCACACGCTGGACGGTCGCAGCGCACTGCAGCGCTATGGCGTGGATGACAGCGAGGTGATCTGGTCGGTGTCGCGAGGGGCGCTGAACATCCTGCTGCTGGACGCCGCCGAGCAAGCCGGCGCACGCTTCCACTTCGGGCAGACCCTGAGCGGCGCCGACTTCGCGCAGCAACGCATCTGCCTGGCTGACGCCAGCGGCGTGCAGCGCCAGACGGAGGCCGGCACCTTGATCGGCGCGGACGGTGCCGGCTCTGCGCTGCGCGCGGCCATGGACGCGCACCAGCCACTCGGCGAGCGCGTGGAGTCGCTCGGGCATGGCTACAAGGAGCTGGAAATTCCCCCGGCCGGCGAACTTCCTGCAGGCACACTGGAATCCAGTGGCGGCCGCGACCAGTTTGCGCTGGAGCCCAATGCCCTGCACATCTGGCCACGCGGCGGCTACATGTGCATCGCGCTGCCAAACACCGAAGGCAGTTTCACCGTCACCCTGTTCCTGCCGTCGCACGGCGCGGCGCCCAGCTTCGACACGCTGCCGGACGCGTGCACCGATGCGGCATTCTTCACCCAGCAATTTCCCGACCTGCTGCCGCTGCTGCCGCACTTTGCGCAGGACTTCGCCGGACACCCGGTCGGCGGCCTGTCGACGCTGTACCTGGAGCGCTGGCACCTCGATGCACGCGCACTGCTGGTTGGCGACGCGGCGCACGCCATCGTCCCGTTCCACGGCCAGGGCATGAATTGCGGGTTTGAAGACACCACCGTGCTGTGCGACCTGCTGGCGGCCGAGCCGCGCGATCGTGCCGGGGTGTTTGCCGAGTTCCAGCGCGTGCGCCAACCAGACACCAACGCGATCGCGGCGATGGCATTGGAGAACTACGTCGAGATGCGCGATTCGGTAGCCGACCCGCACTACCTGGCCAAGCGTGAACTCGGCGCCGTGCTCACCGCCCGCGCGCCACGACACTACATGACCCGCTACCGGATGGTCAGCTTCACCCACCTGCCCTACGCTTACGCACTGCAACGTGGCCGGGCCCAGGATGCGTTGATGCAAACGCTGCTGCGCGGCAAGGCCCGCGTCGCCGACATCGATCTGGATGCAGCCGTGGCCACGCTGCAAGCCACGTTGCCGCCTTTGCCGCCGCTGCGACATGGATGAAGCGCTGCGCGCGGCGTATCGCGCCACGGCGTACCTGGTTTGCCTGGACGCCGCGCAATGGCCGTGTATCGCCATTGACCAGGTGCTGCCGGCGGCCTTGCAGGCGCTGGTCGGGGAGCATGCCTGGGGCTTCATCACCGCGTGGAATCCGCGCTCGGTGCCACGTTCCGCTGCCAAAAACACCGCGGCGCAACGCAGCCTGCTGGCGGCGCTGCAGCAGCGCCCTGATCTGGTGGCATGCCACGTCGGCATCGGTCTCGGCGCCAACGGCTGGTACGAACCGAGCCTGTTCGTCATTGGTCTGGAACAGCGCCACCTT
>JBDTIE010000014.1:0-3442 GCA_039936515.1 Rhodanobacter sp.
TCAATGCCGGCGGTGATTTGTGGGAGGTGCCCGCGGGCACGATCCAGCTTTCCGCCGGCGCGCTGTATCGCAAGCAATTCATGAACTACACGGTCAGCCCGTTCGCCGTCCTGGATCCGGTGACAACCACCTGCCAGATCCTGCAGGAAGCCTGCGGCTCGCCCGGACGCGGCAGCTTCGACGTCAAGGAGATCTACGCCGAAACGTTGATCCCGCTGCTGGCCAACCAGCCGTGGGCCTACTCGCTGAACCTCAACCTGGGCATTCGCACGTCCGACTACAGCACCACCGGCACGACCACCAACAAGAAGATTGCGATCGAGTGGCGGCCCATCGCCGACCTGCTGGTGCGCGGCACGATCTCGCAGGTGTTCCGCGCCCCGAACCTCAATGAGCTCTACGACGGGCGCACGCTGGTACAGCCGACGTTGAACGATCCGTGCGTGCATCTGGACGCGGCCGCGCTGGCACAACACCCGACCGCCTGCCAGTTCGTGCCGGTGGACTGGGCCGGCAATTCGCCGGCGCAGGTCAACACCTTCTACTCCGGTGCGGGCACGGTCGGCGCGACGCTCAAACCCGAACAGGGCAAGTCGATCAACCTTGGCCTGGTGTATGACCCGAGCTGGCTCCCGGGCCTGTCCACGAGCGTCGACTTCTGGCACATCTACTTGTCCGACACGTTGACCGCCATCCAGGGCGACACGGTGGTGAGCTCGTGCTTCAACAACAGTGCCAGCCCGTACTGCTCGTTCATCCACCGCGAGGACAACACCAGTCGCCAGCCCGGCCAGGTGTTCCTGATCAACACACCGGTGGTCAACCTGGGCAACCTGAGCACCAGCGGCATCGATTACACGCTGCGTTACAAGCTTCCGCACTTCAATCTGGGCGATACCAATCCGGGTGATTTCCGCGCTGGCCTGAGCACGTCCTACACGTCCACCTACAAGAACAGCGCCACGCCCGGCGAGCCGGGCGCGGAGTCGATCAACTACGCCGGCACCTACAGCCAGCAGTTCGGCAACATCGCCCGCTGGCGCGGTACGGCCACGCTCAACTGGGAAAGGAACAACTGGAGCGCGCAGTGGCAGTCGCGCTACATCAACAACTTCACGGCGCTGAACGTCGACGCGGCGATCGCCGGGGTGAATCTGGCCAAGGCCTCGGTGGTCTATCACTCGATCCAGCTCGGCTATGCCGTGCCCTCGATCCACACCCGCTTCGACGTTGGCGTGGACAACCTCTCTGACCGCCAGCCACCGCTGATCTACCAGAACGGCTCGAACTACAACGTCGATACCTCCACCTACGACGTCCTCGGCCGCTATTACTGGGCGCGGGCCACCGTCAAGTTCTGACCCTGACCCGGGCAGCAGCCCGGGCGTTGGCTGACACACAAGAGGGCCGCGAGAGATTCGCGGCCCTCTTGCATAATGCGGGTATGCACGCGACCGACCCCACCAACCCGCCTCCGGCCACGGACTTGGCCAGCGCCATGGCCACTGCCTGGGCCGCTGGCGACATGGAGCGGGTCATCGACCTCGCCGGAAGCGCGCACGCGCAAAGCGAAAGCGTGCTGTTGTGGCTCGGTCTGGCGCAACAATCCAGCGGGCGCAGCGCCGAGGCGGCATCGAGCTTTCGCCGCCTGACGCAGATGCAACCTGAGACATCCGCCTACTGGAACAACCTCGCCATTGCCTGCCGGCAGGCTGGCGACCTGGCCGCCGCCGAACACGCTGCGCTGACCGCGCGCGCGCTGGCTCCGAATGATGCCGAAGTGCACTACAACCTCGGTCTGCTGTACACACAACAGCTGCGCTGGTCGCTGGCCCGGCAGAGTTTGCTGGACGCGGTGGAACTGGCTTCCGATTTCATCGAGGCACGCTTGCAGGCAGCGCATGCCTGCTATGTGTGCGGCGACAACAGCAACCAGCAGGCGATGTTGGCCGGGGCGGCCGGCTGGCCTGCACAGCCAGCCGAACAGGCCTTACTGCTGGCCGCGATGTTGTCGGCACAAGGCGATGTGGATGCCGCGCTGCAAGCGCTGGCGCAGGCGCAATTGCCTGACGGGGAAGCGGCGGCATCAATGCGCTTGCGCGTGACCGCACAGCGGGTTGTGCTGCATGAACGAAACAACCAGCTCGCACTCGCGCAGCAGGAGCTGCGGAACCTGCCGCTGGCCGCACTGGATGCGTTGCCCGCCCACGCCACGCGGGCCCGCATCGAAGGTTGGCGCGCACATGCCACGATGGCCGCGCGCGGGCACGCCTATGCGGACGCGGCCGCGCTGTACCGGCGCGCGATGCAAGTGGATGCGGACGCCGTGGGCAGCGCCAACGCTGGCTTCGGACTGGCTTCGGCCTGTGATCGGCAAGGCCTGCACGACCAGGCATGGGCTGCGCTGCTTGCCGCCCATGCCGCGCAACTGGGCGTCGCCGGACAAGTCGTGCCCGAACTGCTGGCGCCGCAAAGCCAGCCCTTGCAGTTGTCAGCCGGCGTGGTGGATCACGCCGTGTACGCCGCCTGGACCGCGCTGTCTGCCCCCGGCACGCAGGACAGCCCGGTGTTCGTGGTCGGCTTTCCGCGCTCGGGCACCACTTTGCTCGAACAGATGCTGGACGCTCATCCGCACTTCCAGTCCATGGACGAGCACGCGTTCATCCATGAGCTGATCGAGCGCATGCAGCAGGCAGGTCAAAGCTATCCCGATGATCTTGCACACCTGACGCAAACCGAAGCCGATCAACTGCGTGCTGTCTACTGGCGACTGGTGAACACCGTGGTGCCGGATCTGGGCACGCGTACCCTGGTGGACAAGAATCCACTCAACATGCTGTGCCTGCCCATGATCATGCGTTTGTTCCCGCATGCCCGCATCATCGTGTGCCTGCGCCATCCTTGCGATGTGCTGCTCAGTTGCAGCATGCAGCCGTTCCGCTCGCCCGCTTTCATGGTGCTGTGTTCGTCCCTGCCGCGGCTGGCGGACGGCTATGTGCACGCGTTCGAACAGTGGTATCACGATGTCGAAGTGTTCGCGCCGCGGGTGCTGCAGTGGCGCTATGAATCGGTCGTCAGCCAGTTCGACGAGCAGGTTGCGCGCCTGGCGGAGTTCCTGCAAATCACCGATGCCTCGGTCATGGGTGGATTTGCCGAGCATGCACGCAACAAACGCTTCATCAGCACGCCAAGCTATGCGCAGGTCACTGAAGGCGTGCACCGCAAGGCGATCGGGCGTTGGCGGAATTACCAGGTGCCCTTCGAGCCGGTATTGCCGCTGCTGCGGCCGTGGATCGAGCGCTTGGGTTACAGCGCGTAGCCACAACGGAAAACGCAGCGCCGGGGCGCTGCGTTGCCTGCTTCCAGATGCGCCGATTCAGTGCTGCGCGGGCAGCACCGCCGGCGGCGTGGACGGCGCATTGGCCACGACCGCCCCTTGCTT
>JBDTIE010000015.1:0-10175 GCA_039936515.1 Rhodanobacter sp.
GCACGGGCGATGAGGTCATCCAGTTGCGCATCGCCGTAACTGCGCCACCATTGCGCCTGTGGCCAGCCGGCGCGCGCAGTCGTATCCAGCCCGGCCAGAGGCGCGTTGTCGGTCAGCGTCGGATGCACGAGCTTCGGTGGCACGGCGGCGCATGCGGCCAGCAGCAGCAAGCAAACCGTCAGTGCGCAAGCGCGCGCGTGGCAGACGGACGGATGCGCGACGCGCAGCAGCAGCAGTGCGTGGTGAAATTTCATGTGGCGGGGACTGCGTCCAGATGATCGAGGTTGAGCGCCAGCTTGCCCAGCAGCCGGTCCAGTTCGTCGCGTTCACCATCACTGAAGCCGGCGAACGCCCCGCCCATGCGTGGAAACAGCGGCGGCAATACCTTGCGCAGCAACCGCCGTCCGGCGGCGGTAATACGGATCACCACCTGGCGTCGGTCGTGCGTGCCGCTGCTGCGGGTGATCAGCCCACGTGCCGCCAGCGCATTGGCAATGCGCGTCATGTTGGCCGCGCCCTGGGTGGCGAATTCGCACAGTTCGCCGGGCGTGGAGCTGCCATCCGGGCGGCCGTACAGCATCATCAGCGTGATGAACTCGCTGTGATTGAGCCGGTGCGGTTTGAGGTTGGCTGCGAGTTCCAGCTGCAGACGATCGCCGACCATCAGCACCAGTCGGCACAGCCGCGCTTGCGCCGCGGGCATCTGCGGGATCATCTCGCTGACGTGGCCGATGCCCTGGTCCATGATCAGGATGCTGGATTGAAGTCGAGCCATTTCAGCAGTTGATAGTTCAGGGCTGAAGCAAGCGGCGAGCTTACACGATGGGGCGCGCCCGGGCACGCGCCGTTCAAGTGTTGCTTGCGTCCGGCAGCGGCAGGCCGAACAACTTGCGCGCATTGGCGCTGGTGGCGGCCGCGAGCGATTCCAGTGTTTCACCCCGCAGCTGTGCGATGCACCGCGCAATGCCGGCCACGCGAGCCGGCTCATTGCGCTGGCCGCGATGATCGACGTCGGGCTGGTCCGGAGCGTCGCTCTCCAGCAGCAGGGACCCGAGCGGCATGTGCGCCACGATCTGCCGCAGGCGACGAGCCCGTGGATACGTCACGGGGCCGCCAATGCCCAGGTGGAAGCCCATGTCCCACAGGCGCTGCGCTTGCTGCTGGCTACCGGAAAAGCTGTGCACGACGCCGCGCAAACCCTTGACCGCGCGCAGCGCCAGGCTGACCTCCTCGACCGCGCGCAACGCATGCACCACGACGGGCAGGTCCCGCTCGCGGGCGATGTGCAGTTGCGCCTTGAAGCACTCCATCTGCGTGGCGACATCGCAAGTGGCACGGTATCGGTCCAGGCCGATCTCGCCGACGGCCACCGCGTCACCGGTATCCAGCCACGAAGACAGCGCGTCCACATTCACTGGCGCATTGTCCTGCAGGAACAGCGGGTGCCATCCATAGGCGGGGAACACTTCGGCGCGAGTGGCACACAAGCGCCGGATACCGGCCCAGCTTGCCTGGTCGGTGGCTGGCACCAGCATCTGCATGACATTGTACTCACGTGCGCGGGACAGCACGTCATCGCGATCGGGGTCAAATGCACTGCAATCGAGATGGACGTGGCTGTCTATGAACATGGCCATACCTTTACTGATACATGAGCAAAGACGCAACGAGCAACGCAGCGGCGGGTGTGGTGTGGCTTCGATTCAGTCGCAGGCGGGTTCAATGGCACGGGACGCGAGTTCTTGCGTATCTCGCCACTTCGCATCAAGGAGGCATCGGAATGAACAGGTTGATGATCAACGCACTTCACGTCGGCATTGCTGCCGCACTCGCCATTGGCGTGGCTGGCTGCAACCGCAATGCGGATGCAGGCCCGTCCAACGGCGCTGGCTTGCTGTCGACGCCTGCGGCAACCGAAGGCAACGGCACTGCCGATGAGGGCATCAAATACGCGCGTGTGGTCAGCGTTGATCCGGTGCGCACCGCGACGAGCACGCCCAAGGAGGTGTGTCGCGACGAGGTGGTCAATCACACGGAGCCGCCGCGTGACGAGCATCGTATCGCCGGCACCGCCATCGGCGCGGTCGCGGGCGGGCTGCTCGGCAACCAGATTGGCGGCGGCAAGGGCAAGACCCTGGCGACGGTGGCTGGTGCGGTGGGTGGCGGATACGCCGGCAACCGTATACAGGCCAACCAGCAGCACGGGCAGGTGACATCCGAAGTGCGTCGCCGCTGCAGTACGGTCAAGAGCACCGGAGCAAGCAAGATCGTCGGCTACGACGTGCGTTACGTCTACAACGGCGTGACGCGTTCGGTGCGCATGGATCACGACCCGGGTGATCGCGTGCAGGTGCAGGAAGGCGTCACCGCGGTTTCCGATGCGCGTTGAGAAATCAGCGCGTCTACACACGTCGAACTTGAAGAGGGTTTATCCATGAATGCACTGGCAAACAAGATGGTAGTCGCCGCGGTCCTTTCTGGCGGCCTGGCACTGGGTGGCTGCGCCACCCAGCCGTACGGCAACAGCGGACGTTATGACGGTGGCTATCAATCCAACACCTACAACCGTCCGGCGCGCTGCCAGAACTGTGGCGTGGTGCAGGAAGTACAGCAGGTCTATTCCGACGGCAGCAGCGGCAATGGCGGCACCCTCGGGGCCATCATTGGCGCCGTGGCAGGCGGCGTGCTGGGCAACCAGGTTGGCAAGGGTGACGGACGCAAGGCGGCGACCGTTGGCGGCGCCGTGGCAGGCGGCGTGATCGGCAACCAGGTCGGCAAGCGCAATGATGGTGGTGGCACCGCGTGGCGCATCGTCGTTCGCCTTGATGATGGCCAGTACGCCACCGTCACCCAGCGCGAGAACCCGGGCGTGCGCAGTGGCGACTATGTACAGGTCAGCAACGGCCGCGTTTACGCGCGTTGAAGTGAGTGGACGTCCGGACGGCTGGACGTCCGTCTCTGCATGAAAGCAAACAGGCCCTCGATTGAGGGCCTGTTTGTTTGCGCAGTGCATGGGTGAGGTATCAGTTCACTGCGTAGAAAGCGTGGTCGCCGATGGTCATGCTCGGGCGCTTCAGTGACCATGCCGGCACCGAAGCGATGGTAGCGAAGTGATCTGCACGCGGCACCAGCACGCGTCGCTGCCCGGCGGGCAACTGCCAATTCCGGATCGAGCGGCCGGCCACATCCCACGCTTTCTGGTAGGCCTCGGTGTTGGCAATGACGAAGGTACCTGGCGTCGTGGCCGTGGCGAACTGGTGCGGTGCGGTTACCACCTTGCACAAGGTGTCGCCCCAGGTGCCGCGATCACGGCGGCGCAATGCCACTTCCGCCACGGCCATCTGGCCGTTGGTGCTTTCGCTGCGAGCCTCCAGGTAAACCGTGGTCGCAAGGCACGTCTGGTCCGCGACCGGCTGCGGCAGGATCGTGGTCAGCCATAACAACAGGGCCAAATTCATTGTTCTGCCTCCAGCGTGCTGTACGCGGCGAGCTGGTTGCTCTCGACGCGCCGTTGCGGTGGACGGGCGGGCAGGCCGTTCCACCTGGATGGACGTCCAGCCCACAAGGGCGGGACGCTTTGCCACGGAATTGTGGCGTCGCGACGGCGATGAGTTGCCGATCATCTGCATGTTGCGTGGCGTAGCGCTGCCGAAGGGCCGAGTTGCCTGCAACGACTTTGCGTCAACGGCGCAAAGGATGGATCCATCCGGCGACTTCTTGCCGGGTCGCGCCGATTCGGATACTTCCGATTCGTCGCGTCTTCGACATCCAACCGAAGGATGCCGCAATATTTGATCGGCGAAGCCTAGTGGTCGATGCACGCTCTGGCAAGTGCCAGAGACTTCACATTCACTTCACGCTCAGCGACCTGCAAGCGGCGCGTTTTGCGACATGCGCAACAAAATTCAACCCGGCCAACGCGTGCACAAGGTGATGGTGAGATTCTCGTCATGGACGTCCAGACGTCCATTTGTAGCCAATGCTTCGGCGCTGTCTGCGAGTACCAGCAACGCACGCGTTTGGCCGTCCACGGTGTGCACGTCAAGCAAGCCGCCGATGTCCGCACCTTGTACGCGCAGCCGCGTCCCCGATGCCAGCAGTCGCGAAACCATGGCGCTGTGCAGATGCCGCTTGTGCCCACCACGGAAGTGCAGGCGGGCGACGATCTCCTGGCCCGGATAGCAGCCCTTGTCGGTGACGACGGCCTGCAGGCGCTGCAGCGACAGCGCTTGGGGCAGCCACGTATCGAGTGCCGCCGGCGGCAGCCACGGCCAGCCATCCCGCCACTGAAGTCGGCGCCAGTCGTCGTCACCGGCGGCCACGTTGCCAATCTGCATGCCGTAGTCACCGCAGCCCAGGACCAGCGCGTCGCCTGCCTTCGTGACAGCATGCACGGCAGAGGCAGCCGCAGTGGCGATTGACGTCGCCGGATGGGCGGTGATGCTCACCTTGGCGCGGAACACATAGCCGCGCAAGGCGTCGGACAGTGTCGTGGCGTCACCGCCGCGCAGCAGGCACAACAGCTGATCGTCGCCAAGACGCAGCAGATGAAACAGGGCGCGCACGCGTCCGTTGGCATCGAGCCAGGCACTGAACTGCCAGTGCCCAGGGTCGAGCGTGTCGACGTGGCTGGCAAACTGCGCGTGTGCAAAGGCGATTGCGTCGCTGCCGACGATGGAAATGGTTTGGGCGCGCAACAAGGTCATGGTCATTGGAGTTTGGGGTGGCTGCGCCTGGCACAAGGCGGGTCGGGCGGCTTGGGTGTTTGGTTGTGCTGCCAGGTGGCAAGTATTACGATCTGGCGGTTGACCAGACATCATGTCCGATACTCCTTCCCACATTGATACACCCACGCAAGCCGTTGCACCGCAGACGCCTGCAGACGGCGTGCGCAAGGCGGCGGACAAGGTAGTGTTGGCCAGGGATCCCTTGGATCTCGATCCCACGCGCTACGGCGACTGGGAAAAGAACGGACGCTGTATCGACTTCTGAGGGCGCCCATGGCGCGCCGCGCCGTGGGTGAGACAGGGGCGAATGCGGCATCAACAAGCGACTACACACAGGATGGCCGTCATGGCAGATACGCAACGCCCGCTCTCACCGCACATCCAGATCTATCGATGGCAAGTGCAGATGGTCAGCTCCATCCTGCATCGTGCCACCGGTATCGCACTGTCGATCGGTACCGTGGTGATCGTTTACGGACTGGTCAAACTGGCCGGCGGCGAGGATGGTTTCAATGACTTTCGGCGCATCGTCGGCAGTCCGCTGGGAATGGTGCTGATGCTGGGCTGGAGCTGGGCACTGTTCTACCACCTGTGCAATGGCGTGCGCCATCTGCTGCAGGACGCCGGTGCCGGCTACCAGATCGTGCAGTTCGTGCGTTCCAGTTGGCTGTCCGCCGGCTGCAGCGTGGTGTTGACGGTGTTGGTGTGGGCATATGTGCTCACCGCGGGGGGTGCGGCATGACCGCGAAGGACTTGCGTCACCCGCTCAAGGTCGCGCGCGGCCTGGGCGCATCCCACACGGGAGTCCATCACTGGTGGGTGCAACGTGTCACCGCCGCGGCGCTGGTATTGCTGGGCGTGTGGTTCGTGATCGTGGTATTGCGCCTGCTAGGCGCCGATTACGTGACCGCGCGCGCCACCCTGGCGCAGCCGTGGAACGCGTTGTTGATGATCGCCTTCGTGGTGGCGACGTTCTGGCACGCCACGCTTGGCCTGCAGGTGGTGATCGAGGACTACGTGCACACCCGCTGGAAGGAGGTCGTGGCGCTGGTGACGGTCTATTTTCTCGCGGTGATCGGTGCGCTGGCCAGCGTACTGGCCGTATTGCGCATTGCGTTGACCCCCTGATCCGCGAGGAACCGTTTTCATGGAAAGCTACAAGATCCAGCAACATCTGTATGACGTGGTGGTGGTCGGCGCCGGCGGCGCGGGGTTGCGCGCCACTTTCGGCCTTGCCGAGAAAGGGCTGAAGGCCGCGTGCATCAGCAAGGTGTTCCCGACCCGCTCGCACACGGTCGCGGCGCAGGGCGGCATTGCCGCCGCGCTGGGCAACATGAGCGAGGACGACTGGCGTTTCCATTTCTACGACACCGTCAAGGGCGGTGACTGGCTGGGCGATCAGGACGCGATCGAGTACATGTGCAAGAACGCGCCGGAGGCGGTGATCGAGCTGGAGCATCAGGGCGTGCCGTTCTCGCGCACCGAGGAAGGCAAGATCTACCAGCGGCCGTTTGGCGGCATGACCACCCATTACGGACAAGGCACGGCGCAGCGCACCTGTGCGGCGGCGGATCGTACCGGCCACGCCATCCTGCACACGCTGTACCAGCAGGCGTTGGCGCACGGCGCGACGGTATACGTCGAGTACTTCGCGCTGGACCTGATCTTTGACGACAGCGGTACTTGCCGCGGCGTCCTTGCGCTGGACATGAACGAAGGCACCCTGCATTTCTTCCGCGGCCACAGCGTGGTGCTGGCTACCGGCGGCTATAACCGCATTTACTTCAGTTGCACCTCGGCGCACACCTGCACCGGCGACGGCGGCGGCATGGTGCTGCGCGCCGGCCTCGCACTGCAGGATATGGAGTTCGTGCAGTTCCATCCCACCGGCATCTACGGCGCCGGTTGCCTTATCACCGAAGGCGTGCGTGGCGAAGGCGGCTACCTGACCAACGCCAGTGGCGAGCGTTTCATGGAGCGTTACGCGCCCCATGCCAAGGACCTGGCCTCGCGCGACGTTGTCAGCCGCGCCATGACCCTGGAGATCAACGAAGGCCGCGGCGTGGGCGAGCACAAGGACCATCTGTTGCTCAACCTGATGCACCTGGGTACCGATGTGATCCACGAACGATTGCCCGGCATCGCCGAGTCGGCGCGCATCTTTGCCGGCGTGGATGTCACCAAGGAGCCCATTCCAGTGCTGCCGACGGCGCACTACAACATGGGCGGCATCCCCACCAACTACCGTGGCGAGGTCGTGCAAAAGCGCGGCGAAGACGTCAACGCGATCGTGCCGGGCCTGTTTGCCATCGGCGAGGCGGCATGCGTATCGGTGCATGGCGGCAACCGCCTGGGTTCCAACTCGTTGCTGGACCTGGTGGTGTTCGGCCGCGCGGCAGCGGAGCGTTGCGCGGAGATCATCAAGCCGGACACGCCGCACCTGGACCTTCCGGCAAACGTGCTGGACAAGGCTTTGGAGCGCTTCGACCGTATCCGCAACGCCAACGGCGGTACGCCGACCGCCGCCATCCGCGTGGCGATGCAACGCGCGATGCAGAAATACGGTGTGGTGTTCCGCAGGGGCGACACGCTGGCCGAGGGCAGCAAGGCAATCTCAGAAATATTCGACATGTACAAGGACGTGCAGGTCACCGACCGTTCGCTGATCTGGAACTCCGACCTGATCGAGACGCTGGAACTGGCCAACCTGCTCGAGCAGGCTGTCGCCACGATGCATTCGGCCGAGCAACGTACCGAGACCCGCGGTGCGCATGCGCGCGAGGACTTCCCCGAACGCGACGACGTGCATTGGCTCAAGCACACGCTGGTGTGGGTCGATGCCGACGGGAAAACGCGTTTCGACTTCCGCCCGGTACACATGAACACGCTGACCGATGAGGTGGAATCGGTCGCGCTGGCCAAACGCGTTTATTGATTTGCCGCAGGGCGCATCCACCGCGGTGGATGCACGATCACCGTGGCGCGGCAAGCTCGCGCCCGATTTACGAGCATATTGAAGGGCAATGCCATGGGCGAATTCACGCTGCCGCGGAACTCAAAGATCCAGCCGGGAAAACGCTATCCGGCCACGGATGCGAAAAAGCCGCGCACGTTCCGCGTCTACCGCTGGTCGCCGGACGACGGCCAGAATCCGCGCATCGACAGTTTCGAGGTCGACCTGGCCACCTGCGGGCCGATGGTCCTGGACGCCTTGCTCAAGATCAAGAACGAGGTGGACCCGACGCTGACCCTGCGCCGTTCGTGCCGCGAGGCGATCTGCGGTTCGTGCGCGATGAACATCAATGGCGTCAATACGCTGGCGTGCATCTGCTCGATCAAGGACCAGGCCGCCGGCGACATCAAGATCTACCCGCTGCCGCACATGCCGGTAGTCAAGGATCTGGTGCCGGATCTGACGCATTTCTACGCGCAGTTCGCCTCGATCAAACCCTGGATCCGCACGCAAAGCCCGGAGCCGACCAAGGAGCGCCTGCAGTCGCCCGAAGAGCGCCACCGCCTGGATGGCCTGTACGAGTGCATCCTGTGCGCCTGCTGTTCGACCAGCTGCCCGAGCTACTGGTGGAATGGCGACAAGTATCTTGGTCCGGCCATCCTGCTGCAGGCTTACCGCTGGATCGTCGACAGCCGTGACGAGGCCACCGCGGAGCGTCTGGACGATCTGGAAGATCCATTCAAGCTTTACCGTTGCCACACCATCATGAACTGCACGCGCAGCTGCCCGAAAGGACTCAACCCGGCCAAGGCGATTGCCGAGATCAAGAAGCTTATGATCGAGCGGCGCGGCTGAGCTGCGGTCGTTTGTCGAACCACGCCGCACGCTTGCGAGCAGCCCGGTGAACAGCCCGGACGACGACCCGCGACTGAAGCGCCTGCGCTGGCGTGCACGGCGCGGCACGCGTGAACTGGACGTGCTGCTTGGTGGCTGGCTGGAGGAGTCCTTCGCCAGCGCGCCACCGGCCCAGCAGGCCGCGTTCGATGAATTGCTCGACGCGCAGGATCCGGACGTGTGGGACTGGGTCATGGGCCGCATGCGCCCGCCACGTGCCGACTGGCAGACCATCATCGATGCCATCCGCGCCCGCCATCGGCTTTGAATACCACCCGTCGCGGTATCTGCGACGGGCACTGATCGTCATCGGCGGCCTTGCCGTGCTTGCCCTGTGGCAGAGCGCGTTGCCGCCAGCGGCCAGGATCGTCGCCTCCGTCCTGGTGATGTTTCTCACCGCCCACGCGGCGCGCCGCGTGGCGCGCTCGCCAGTGCGTGCCGCCGGCTGTGGCGCGGACGGACAGTGGACGCTGCACCTGCAGCCCCAGGCCGACGTGGCGGCGACGCTGCTGTCATCGCGCGTGCTCAGCGGCTTCGTGCTGTTGCGTTTGCGCACTGCCGAGCATGGGGTGCAAACCCTGTTGCTGGGGCCGGACAACGCCGATGCCGACATCCGGCGGCGGTTGCGCATGCGCCTGGCGACCATGCAGGCCGGCACTATGCCGCCAGGGGATGGACCATCATGACGCGGCGCTAAACATCGTGCGCGGCCCACAGGTCGCCTTCGATCGCCACCGGTGCCAGAATGGCGCACTTTGCTGCACCCATCGCCAGGCCGCCATGTTCCGACCGCTCGAGCTGTTCATCGGCCTGCGCTACACGCGGGCCAAGCGCCGCAACCAGTTCATCTCCTTCATCTCCACCGTTTCCATCGTGTGCATTGCCATCAGCGTCATCGCGCTGATCACGGTGATGTCGGTGATGAACGGTTTTGACTATCAGATGCGCTCGCGCATTCTCGGCGCGGTGTCGCATGCGACGGTGTCGGGCGTGGGTGAAAGCCTGCAGGACTGGCCGCGCACGCTGCAGATCGCCGAAGCCAATCCGCATGTGCTGGGCGCGGCGCCGTATGTGGAAACCGAGGCCATGCTGCTGGCACGGCGTTCGGGTGCGGCGATGGTGCGCGGCATCGAGCCTGCGCAAGAGCCCAAGGTGGTCAACATCGACCAGCACATGCTGCAAGGGCGGCTTGACCAGCTCACACCTGGCAGCTGGAACATCGTGCTCGGTCGCGACCTGGCGATGAGCCTGGGCGTGGGCGTGGGCGACCGCGTCACCATGGCCGTGCAGGACCTGCGCGCCTCGCCGCTGGGCAGCGTGCCGCGCATGCGCGCGTTCCACGTCACCGGCGTGTTCATGCTGGGCATGGAGCAGTTTGATTCGGGCCTGGCGCTGGTCAACATGAGCGATGCGGAAAAGCTCAACAGCCTGACCGGCCCCACCGGCATCCGCTTGCGCCTGGATGATTTGTTCAATGCCCGCCCGGTGGCAGCGGAGCTCGAGCGGCAGCTGGGGCAGGTCTATCGAGTGCAGACCTGGATGGATACCAACGCCAACCTGTTTTCCGCACTGTCAATGGAAAAGATGGTGATGTTCATCAT
>JBDTIE010000016.1:0-6938 GCA_039936515.1 Rhodanobacter sp.
TCGGTGACGAGGTGCCTTGCGCCGCCGCACGCCAGATCGAGGAAATGTTCGACCACCCACAGGTGCTGGCGCAAGGCATCATCGGGACGTTCGAGCACCCGGTGGTGGGCCGCTACCGTGGTGTGGCGCAATCCATATGCTTTGGTCGCACGCCAGGGCCCGCGCCGTTCGCCGCGCCCATCCTCGGCCAGGACACCGAGGCGGTCGTGTCAGCGATCAATGCCGATCCCGTGGCCGCGCCGGGGACGACAAAGTCCCCAACCGGCTGACGCTGCGGCACACGCTGCACGTTCACGCCCGGCGATCGCGCCATGCGCGTCGCTGGCGCGCGCCTTCAGTTGCCGCCCGGTCGGCCGATACCGCCTCTGACCCCAGACGTGTTCGACACGCCGGGTCGACACTGCCAGCACGATGCTGGCGGGGTTTGCTGTCGCGGACCGTGGTACGGCTCCGTGACCAGCAGCGCGGCCGACCACGGTGGCGGCCGAGCGGCAATGGAGTCTGAATGAACAGCAGTGGGCAACCAGCACCGGGGCCGACCGGCGGGCGCAGCGCCGGGCCGCAGGGAACGCAATTGTTTTCCGCCGCCGAGTTGCAGCTTTACGCCGACCAGGCGGACACGGCCGCCGGTCATGCGAGTACGCGCGAACCGGTGCTCGAAGGCGTCGGCGCGGCGCTGGACGGGCAGCGTTTTGCATTGCGCTGCGGACGGCAGACGATCGGTCGCGGCAGCGACAACGACATCGTCATCGACGAGCCCAGCGTGTCCTCATCGCATGCGTGGATCATCAGCCAGCACGGCCGGCACGTGATCATGAACACGCTGTCCACCAACGGCACGTTCGTCAACGACCGCCGCGTTCATGAAACCGCGCTCAAGCACGGCGACCACGTGCGCCTGGGCCAGGCGGAGTTCGTGTTCCTGACCCGCGAGCACGGCACAGCGGACCCACGGCGCTGGCGCTGGATCATCACCGCGCTGCTGATGCTGGCCGCCAGCGCAGTGGCGGCGTGGTGGCTCTTCGGCCCGCGCGCCGCGTGAGGACAGTGGCGGTCCCGGCACACATTGGCCGTTACCGCATCGACGGTGTTCTCGGCGAAGGCGCCATGGCCGTGGTGTACGCCGCTTTTGATCCGCAGATCGAGCGTCCGGTCGCCATCAAGTGCCTGCACGCCGACGTCGCGGCCGACCCTGCCTACCGGCGCCGGTTCCTGGCCGAGGCACGCGCTGCCGGTCACCTCTCGCACCCGCACATCGTCACCATCTTCGACGTCGGCGAGACCGCCGATGGCCGCGCCTACATCGCCATGGAACGCCTGCCTGGCGTCACCCTCGCCGCGCGCGTGGCGAGCGAAGGAATGCCGCCGCTGCCGGTGCTGATCGAGCTGGTGCGCCAACTGGCCAGCGCGCTGGACTACGCACATGCCCAGGGCGTGGTGCATCACGACATCAAGCCGGACAACGTCATCGTCAGCGACGGCTGGCAACAGGCCAAGATCAACGATTTCGGCATCGCCGAGCGCCCCGCCACGGCAGCGGATGCACGCAGCGAGATCGGCGGCACGCCGGCGTACATGGCCCCTGAACAACTGCGCGGCGAGGCCAGCGACTCACGCAGCGACCTGTTCTCGCTGGGCGTGGTCCTGTACTGGCTGCTCAGTGGCGCGCTGCCGTGGCCGGACAGCGCTGATGTGCCCGCGCTGCTGCTGCTGCGCCAAGGCACACCGCTGCCGGCGTTGCAAAGCCGTGACCCGACCACGCCGTCGATGCTGATCGACATCGTGCACACCCTGCTGGACCCGCTGCCCAGCGCGCGCTACCAGCGCGGATCAGAGCTGATCGCCGACCTGCGCCTGGCGCGGCGCGAATACGAGCGCCAGCGCGAGACGCCGCTGGTCAATCGCCTGCTGTCGTTGCGGGTGCGCTGGGCCGGATTGCTCGGCGCGGTATTGTGCGTGACGCTGCTGGTTGGCCTGGCGGCGATCCACGCCCGGCAGAACGCCGCCATCACCGGGCTGGCGCTGGATTTTGGCAGCTCGATGGGGCGCATGATCGCCAGTGAATCGGCGGAGAACCTGCTGCTGGGTGACCGGCCGGCCACGCGTGCGCTGGTGCAGGACATGGCACGCAACGAGCAGATCCATTATCTGGCCATCGCCAACCGCTATGGCGAGGTCATCGCCAGCACACGCCGTGACCAGGTCGGCGGCAAGCTGGCCACCCCGAGCGGGCAGTTGCCGGTGGCGGTCGCCGGCGACATTGCCAGCTACCGGTTGCCCGACTCCGGCAGCGGCCAGGACGGGATGCTGCTGTTTGACGTGCCGGTGCGTTATCAGACGGCGGCGGTTGGCGCACTGCGACTTGGCGTAAGCAGTGCGCCGTTGCGTGCGGCGCAACGCACGACACTGGGTGTCATCGCAGCCGTGCTGGCGTTGACGCTGCTGGCGGTGGTTGGCATGGCGTGGTGGCTGTCGCGGCGGTTGCTGACGCTGCTGGACCTGATCACCGACGGCCTGCTGCGGCTGGCCCGCGGCGAAACCCGCCACCGCATCCGCCTGGTCCGCCGCGACGAGCTGGGGCGGTTGTTTGCCGCGTTCAACGTGATGGCCGGCGCGCTGCAGAAACGGCCCGGACCGATCGCGCCTGCCGCGCCTGCAACCGACGCCGCCACGCGACCCACGCGCATCCTGCCGGTACCGGCATCCCACGGCGCGGCGCCCGACACGGCGAAGTGAAGTGACGGCCGCCGTGAAACGTCAGTACTGCTTCAGCCGCTGCTTGAGCTCAAGCGCCCGCGTGCGATAGACCGTCGCCGGCTCGTATCCCGGATCAATTGCCAGCACGCGATCCCACAAGGCGATGGCCGGATCCAGCTGCTGATCGCGATACAGCACGATGGCACGCTGGTGGTAGCCGGCCAGAACGTCCTTGCGCAATGACGCCGCGACCGAACCGGGGTCCAGCTTGAGCCGCGGATCGAGGGTCAGCGCAGCGTCCATTCGCTGCAGCGCCTGCTTCCGGTCGCCCTGCTTCAGCAACGCCAAGCTCTCCGCTTGCAGGCGCCTGACCTTGGTCGAGGTCGACTCAGGCACGGGCGGGGCGGCTTCAGCCTGTGGCGCGGCCTCGACCGCACCGGCCGCCGACAACGGCAACTGCACGCTCTCGCCCACGCGCAGCAGCGACGGGTCGGTGGAGTTGTTGTAGCGCGCCAGGATCAGGAACTGGCTGGCATCGCCCAGATACCGTGCCGCAAGGGTGCTGTAGGAATCGCCCGGTTGCACCACGTGGGCACGAGAGGCGCGTCCCAGCACCTGGCGTGGATCGGCCGTCAGCTGGCGCAAGGTCGCCTGGGCGGCGCGGTCATCGGGGTGCTGTGCCAGGTACCGGCGCAGCGCCTGTTCGCCGGCTGCGTAGCGGCCACGCTGCAGGTCGTCATTGATGATGGCAGCCAGGGTCGGCGCAGCGGCGGGCGTTGCCGCGTGCGGCGCGGACGCGGCGCTGGCGCCGGCAGGCGGCGCACGCGTACCGATCCGCGACTTGAGCTGTCCAACCTGCGCGCAGCCGCCAAGCAGCAATGCGCTGAGGAGCAGCGCAAGGAATGCGTGCTGCTGTTGACATGTGGTGCGCAAAGCAATCATTGCCGTGACTCTCCGCTGGACTGCGCCGCGACGGCTCGTCGGCGCGAACCGCCCAGCACCGTCAGCCATTGTCCCACGCCGCGCCGCAGCCACTGCGCCCACCCCACACGCACCAAGATCAACGCAAGGTTGTCGCCGTCCGCGCCACCGCGTTGCAGTGCCAGACGCAGCGCCGCGTGCACGGCAGCCTCCGCCTGCCAACGGCTGGCGTAAGCACCGAGCTCAGCGCTGGACAGCGATTCCCATACCCCGTCGCTGCACAATGCAAAGCTCTGTCCCGGCTGCAGTGTGGCGAAGCCATGATCGACCTTTGGCGCTTGCGGCCCGCCCAGCCCGCGCAACAACTTGTGCTGATCCGGGTCGTGCGCCAGAGCGTCCTCGGTCAGCTCACCGCGACGCAGCTTGTGCTGGGCCACGGAGTGATCTTCGGTGCGGTCCAGGCAGCGGCGTCCGCGGAAGCGATACAGCCGGCTGTCGCCCACATGCGCCCACGAGGCGCGGTCTCCGCGCAGCAGCAAGGCCACTACCGTGGAGTGCGGCTCGCCATGCGCCACGCCGGCACCGCGGCGTCGCAATTCGGTATGCGCGTCCTGGCACAAGCGCTCCAGGAACAGCGCCGGCGGCAGCTCGCGCCACTGACCTTGCGCCCAGAGCGCCCGGGCGGTGTCGACGACGCCGGCGGAGGCCAGCTCGCCTGCGCCATCACCGCCCATGCCGTCGGCCAGCACCAGCAAACGTGCGTCTTCGCCGCGATCGTGCAGACACACAAACGCATCCTGCTGCGTGGGTCGTCCACCGCGCGCGCGGGCGCCAGCGACCAGCGGCAGCGTGCTGCTTTCAATCGATTCGTCCACCGTCGCCCCCGTTTGGCGTCGGCCGCGCAAAGCCGGACGCGCGCTGTCCGGGCAGTATACCCATCGCCCGAAAACGGACTGCGCGCGCCCGCGACTACTTCGGTCCCGCCTGATGGTCGTCGAAACGATCGGCGCCGGGACTGGAGGTCTGGTCACGTTTCTGCCGCGCCTGCAGCGGCTCGCCATGGACCTGGAACCAGACATTCTCGGCGATGTTGGTGGCATGGTCGCCGATGCGTTCGACGTTCTTGGCCATGAACAGCAGATGGGTGCACGGAGTGATGTTGCGCGGGTCTTCCATCATGTAGGTGAGCAGCTGGCGGAAGTAGCCGGTATAGGCCTCGTCCAGCACCACGTCGTCTTCCCACACCCGATGCGCGCGCGCGGCGTCACGGTCGCGATAGGCGGCCAGCACTTCACGGACTTCACCGGCAGCGAGTTTGGCCAGTTGGCGCAAGCCACCGACCGGCTCCACCGGCGCCAGCATCGACAGTGGAATCGAACGCTTGGCCACGTTGGCCGCGTAGTCGCCGATGCGTTCGATGTCCGAGGCGATGCGCAAGGCGGCATAGACGTTGCGCAGGTCACCGGCCATCGGCGCGCGCAGCGCCAGCAGGCGTACCACGTCGTGGCCGATGTCACGCTCCATGTCGTCGATCGCCTCGTCGTTGCCCACGACATGCCGGGCAGCGCGCTCGTCGCGCCGTTCGAGCACGTCGATGGCCGCCTCCAGCTGAATCACCGCCAGTTCGCCCATGCGCACGATCTCGCCGGTAAGACGGGCAAGTTCGCTGTCGTAGCTCTTGATGATGTGATCGGTGCGCGTGTCACTCATGGTGTGCCTCGCTGAGTCGGTCCACGCCGTCATGCCGGTCGCGGGGAAGGGTCGTTGCTGCCGGTGGGTACGCTTTCCCGGTCCGGTGCTAGCCAAACCTGCCGGTGATGTAATCCTCGGTCTGCTTCTTTCCCGGCTTGGTGAAGATCTTTTCGGTCTGGTCAAATTCAACCAGCTCACCCAGGTACATGAACGCGGTGAGGTCGGAGACGCGCGCCGCCTGCTGCATGTTGTGGGTGACGATGACGATGGTGAAGCGGCTCTTGAGCTCCTCTACCAATTGCTCGATGCGACCGGTGGCAATGGGGTCCAGCGCCGAAGTCGGTTCGTCCAGCAACAGCACGTCCGGCTTCAGCGCGATCGCGCGGGCAATGCACAGGCGTTGCTGCTGGCCGCCGGAAAGACCCAGGGCGTTGTGCCGCAGCTTGTCCTTGACCTCGTCCCACAGCGCTGCGCTGCGCAGCGCCTGTTCGACGCGATCGGCCATGTCTGGGCGCGACACCCGCTCGTGGTGGCGGATGCCGTAGGCCACGTTCTCGAAGATCGTCATCGGAAACGGCACCGGCTTCTGGAACACCATGCCGACCTTGCTGCGCAGGCGATTGAGCGAGTACTTCGGCGAGAGGATGTTTTCCCCGTCAAGCAGCACCTCGCCTTGTGCCAGCAACTTCGGATAGATCGCATAGATGCGGTTGAAGATGCGCAGCAGCGTGGATTTGCCGCAACCGGAAGGGCCGATGATCGCGGTGACCTGCCGCTCCGGGATATCCATGCCGATGCCTTTCAGCGCATGGAATCCGTCGTAGTGGAAATGCAGGTCGCGCACGGCGATCTTGGTCGTGGTTGCGGATGCAGCCGGATGCATGGCCAGCGCGCCGTCAGTCATGGGACACCTTGTTGCCGGAGAAGATCAGTCGGGAAGCGAGGCCAAGCAGCAGCACGAACATGGTGATCACGAACGCACCGGCCCACGCCAGGGAATGCATCGCCTCGCCCGGATCGTTGGCGTACTGGTAGATGATCTGCGGCAGGCTGGACATCTTGTCCATCGGATTGAAGGTCGTGTAGTTGTTGCCGAACGCGGTGAACAGCAACGGCGCGGTCTCGCCACTGATGCGCGCCAGCGCCAGCAGCACGCCGGTGACGATTCCCGAACGCGCCGCGCGGATCAGTATCTGCAGCGTCAGCTTCCACTGCGGTATGCCCAGCGACAGCGCCGCCTCGCGCAAGGTCGAGGGCACCAGGCGCAACATCTCGTCGGTGGTGCGCACGATCACCGGTAGCGCGATCAACGCCAGCGCGACGCCACCGGCAAAGCCGGAAAAGGAAACCGAACCGTGGCTCAGCGCCGTGCTGGGCAAGACGATGATGGTGTACACGAACAGGCCCATCACGATCGATGGCGCCGACAGCAGGATGTCGTTGAGAAAGCGGATCGTCTCGCCCAGCTTGGTGCGGTTGGCGTACTCGGCCAGCCAGGTGCCGGCCAGCACACCGATCGGCGTGGCGATGCCGATGCCGATGAAGTTGATGACCAGGCTGCCGACCATCGATTTCAGCAAGCCGCCGTCCTCTCCCTGCGCGGTGGCCTCGGTGAACAATTTCAGGTT
>JBDTIE010000017.1:0-22581 GCA_039936515.1 Rhodanobacter sp.
AAGACCCATTCGTCGCGTGATCCTGGGAAATAGCCAAGGCGCCTGGGCGCATGCACAGGCAGCGCCTCACCTCCTAACCGAGGCAGAGATTGCGAAGCCATCTGGTTTTATTGGCGCAGAGCAATCAACGACGAAGGCGACCCATGGGAGAAGGCCGAACCCCGCCGCCAGTCGGAAACGCAATAGGCTGATCGACGCGTGCGTTGCCGAGCGCGCGTGAGGCATTGACGATAGTGGCCAGATCGACGACTTCCTGCAGCGCCGCGCCGATGATTGCCGGCAGCAAGCCAAAAGCCGCCACCAGCATGAGGCCGACGCTCAAGCCGATGCCGAGCCAGATGCTTTGCAGCGCAACCTGCATGGTGCGCTGACCGATGGCCACCGCCGTGGCAGTTTTCGACAGGTCATCGACGGTGATGACGACATCAGCCGATTCGCTGGCCGCCGTGGCGCCGCGGGCTCCCATTGCGATGCCTACATCGGCAACCGCCAGCACCGGTGCGTCGTTCACACCATCGCCGACCATGACGACGGGTCGCTCCTTGATCGACTGCACAATCCGCACCTTGTCCTGCGGCAGTAGCTCAGCGTGGATGTCGGCTATGCCCAGACGCCCCGCCACGTGTCGGGCCGTCGCATCGGCGTCGCCGGTGAGCATCAGGACTCTGCCGACGCCGAGCGCCATGAGCCTGTCGATGGTTGGACGTGCGTTTTCCCGCAACCGGTCACTGAGCAGGATGGCGCCGCCAAAACGCCCGTCAACGGCGACGTACACGGCCGACTCACCGCTGGTGATCGGCGTGGCATGTGCATCAGCCGCGAACGATGCAACGAAGGCGAGTTTGCCGACGACGACTTCCCGGTCGTCGATGCTTGCAATCACGCCGTTGGTGGCCTCCTCGCGGGCCGTTGACGCCTCACGCGGCACAAGCCCGCGCGCCAACGCCGCATCCACGATGGCGGTGGCCAGCACATGCGATGAATACCGTTCCGCAGAGGCGACCAGCGTAAACAGTTCATCTTCGCCGAACATTCCCGACGGCCGTATGGCGATCACAGTCGGATCGCCATGAGTGAGGGTTCCGGTCTTGTCGAACGCCACGGTGCGTGCCCGCGACAACTGCTCCAGTGTTCCACCACCCTTGACGATGATGCCGTGCCGGGATGCCCGGCTCATCCCGCCCATGAAGGCAACCGGCGCGGCGATCAGCAGCGGACACGGTGTGGCGACCACGAGCACCTCGGCAAAACGCACCGGATCGCCAGACAACAGCCAGGCGACTGCCGCGATGAACAGCGAAACGACCGTAAACGGGACAGCGTAGCGATCAGCCACGCGTACCAGCGGAGCGCGGCTTGCAGCCGCTTCGGTGACCAGCGCCACGATGCGCTGGTACTGACTGTCGGCGGCAGCGGCGCTGGCCTGCATGAGGACTACGACCTCGCTGTTGACGGAGCCGCTGAGCAGTTTGTCGCCACTACTGCGCTCAACCGGAAGACTTTCGCCGGTAAGCGATGACTCATCGAACGTGCCAGTCGCGGAAACGAGCACACCATCCACGGGTACGACTTCGGACGGCCGCACCAGCAGGCGGTCGCCACTGACCACAGCGGAGATGGGGATGTCCTCCACCCCGCCATCGGTGCCATCCATGCGGTGCGCCAGCCGGGGTGCCCGCGTGAGCAGTGCACTGAGTTCGCGTCGCGCGCGGCCCGCCGCATACTCTTCCAGCGCTTCACCGCCAGAAAGCATCAGGACGATGACCAGGCTGGCCCAGTACTCACCCACCGCCACGGTCGCCACGATGGCCATGATGGCCAGGACGTCGATTCCCATCTGCCGTTCAAGCAGGTTGCGCACCATGTCCCGCGACTGCATCGCGGCGATGGCAAGTGCGAATGCGCTGACGATCCATCGGGCGCTGTTCCATTGCGCGAGCAGACCGTACCCGAACAAGTCGATTGCGCCACCCACTACTCCGACCAGTCCGGTGATGGCGACGATCGGGTAGCGTCTGATCCAGCGGCTGACGACGTTCATGTGCTCGGTGGCGTCCCTAGATCGCTTGCGTGCTGCAGTGCGGGCATCGCACGCGGAAGGCTGAACCTGACACGAGCGCCGCCCAGTGCGGAGCAGCCGAATTGCAGCTGCCCGTGATGCAGGCTGGCAATCGCCAGCGCGATGGAAAGTCCCAGACCACTGCCCTCGCCCGCGCTGCCCTCAGGCCGATGGAAGCGCTCACCGAGCCGCGCCGGAGCATCGGCCGAAAAGCCGCTGCCGCTGTCGCTCACCTCAAGCGCCACCCGCTCGCCCGTGCCACCAACGCGCACATTGATTCGGCCGCGCATCGGCGTATGCCGCAAGGCATTGTCCAGCAGGTTCTGCACCAGGATATCCAGCAGGCCGCGGCTTCCCTGCACAAAATCGTTGCCTTCGTGATCCAGCGACAATTCGATCGCGCGCGCGGCGGCGCGTTCACTGCTTTCGCGCAGCGCGGCCTCGGCCACGGTCACCAGGCGCAACGGGCCGGCGTCGTCCAGTTCGGTCAGTTTCTCCACCCGCGCCAGCAGCAGCAACTGGGTCACCAGGCGCTGCATCCGGTCCAGCGCGTCGTGCGACCGCTGCAGGTGCAGCGCGCGCGCGTCCGCCTCGCTGCTGCGCGCGACGAGATCCAGCTCAAGCCGCAGCGTCGCCAACGGGTGGCGCAATTCGTGGGCGGCATCGGCGGTAAAGCGTTGCTCGTGTTCCAGACTAACCTTGAGTTTGGCCACCAATTGGTCGATCGCCCGGGTAAACGGTGCCAGCTCGATTGGCACGCGGCCATCGGTGAGCGCGGGAATCAATGGCGAGGTGTCAGACCCGAGTCGGCGAGTCAGCTGGCGCAGCGGCTTGAGGCCGCCATGCAACCCGACGAACACCGTCGGCGGCACCAGCACAAGCAATCCCAGCAATGCCAGCAGGGCCGGCGCCAGCAACTTGCGCAGCAGTTCGTCGCGCTCGTCCAGCGGAGCGGCAACCTGGATCCAGTGCTGGTGCTGTCCATCCCAACGCTGGAACACACGCCAGCGCCGCTCGCCAAAGGTGATGGAATTGAAATGTCCGGCACCCGCCTTGAAGGTGAGCGCAGGCAACTCGCTGCTTTCGACCAGCAAGCGACCGCGCGCATCACGCACGGTGATGGCCGGGCGTTGTGCCGTTGCGTCCGAACTCACCATCGTCTTGTCGGGAAGTCGCGCCGCGCCGCCTGCTGCTGGTGCCTCAGACATCACCGCGAACACACTGGCGGCGGTACGCACCAACATCTGGTCGAAGATCTCTTCGACCTCATGCAAACTGCGCCAGGCCATCCAGCCCACGGCGACAGACCACACCAGCACGATGCCAACGACCAGACGCAAAACCAGGCGCCGGTTGAGCGAAGGACGCATCACGGCTGCAAATTCGGCGCACGGATCGCATAGCCAATGCCACGCAGCGTGCGGATCCAGCCCGGTCCGAGCTTTTGACGCAAATGGTGCATATGAACCTCGACGGCGTTGCTGGCTACTTCCTGGTCCCAACCGTACAAGGCTTCTTCCAGTTGTTCACGCGAATACGCACGCCCCGGATGACGTACCAGGGTTTCCAGCAACTGGTATTCGCGTGCGGTCAACTCCAGTGATGTGCCCGCAAGCGTGGCAACGCGCGCGGCCGGCGTGACCTCGAGCTCACCCACGCGGATCGCCGGCTCGACCTGGCCGTCCGCGCGACGCAGCAACGCACGCAGGCGCGCGGCCAACTCGTCCAGATGCACCGGCTTGACCACGTAATCATCCGCGCCGGCGTCCAGTCCGGCGACGCGGTCTGACAGCTCGTCACGCGCGGTCAGCAGCAACACTGGGGTGGCGTCCTGCCGCCGGCGCATGCCGGTGATGATGTCCAGCCCGCTGCGGCGTGGCAGGTTCCAGTCCAACACGGCAGCGGCGTAAGGCGTGTCGGCCAAGGCTGCGGCAGCCTGATTGCCATCGATGATCCAGTCCACGGCATAGCCGAGCTGGCGCAGGCCCTCAGCCAGCGCCACGCCAAGTGCCTGATCGTCCTCGGCCAGCAAAATACGCATGGTCGGAGTCTAGTCAGCAATCGCCACGCAAACCGGGCCTGAGGCAATTCATCGCAGCCTCTGCTCACCGGCAACGTCGTGCTCGTCGCCACTGTGTCATACCGGTGCCGGTCGTCCTAGATACGCGCACCTGGCCCGTGCAGCGCGCTGACGACACCGGCTGCCCGAGTGCATCACGCCCGTCAAACGCTCGCCGACGTAAGTTACAGCTGTACGCCTCTGAGCAAGAGGACTGCTTTCATGACCGGGACCACTTCACTGCTCGCGATCTTGCGTCACCCGCTGTACCAACGCCCGCCCCGGAGGGCTTTTGATGAACACGACAACGCCTTCTCACCAGGTACTTGATCCCGCCGAATTGCAAACGCTCGATGCCTGGTGGCGCGCGGCAAACTACCTGTCGGTCGGCCAGATCTACCTGCTCGACAACCCGCTGCTGGAACAACCGTTGACGCGCGCGCACATCAAGCCGCGCCTGCTTGGCCATTGGGGCACGACGCCGGGTCTGAACTTCCTGTACGCGCATCTCAATCGCGTCATCAAGGCGCGCGATCTGGACACGATCTTCATCGTCGGGCCTGGCCACGGCGGACCGTCTCCGGTCGCCAATGCGTGGCTTGAAGGCACCTACAGTGAAGTCTATCCGCCGGTTTCGGGGGACAAGGACGGCATGCAGCGGCTGTTCAAGCAATTCTCGTTTCCCGGTGGCATTTCCAGCCATTGCGGCGCGGAAACACCCGGTTCGATCCATGAAGGCGGTGAGCTCGGCTACGCGTTGTCGCATGCCTTTGGTGCGGCCTTCGACAACCCCGAGCTGCTGGTCGCCTGTGTGATCGGCGACGGCGAGGCGGAAACCGGGCCGCTGGCAGGCTCGTGGCAGTCCTGTCATTTCCTCAACCCAGTGCGCGATGGCGCGGTGCTGCCGATCCTGCATTTGAACGGCTACAAGATTGCCGGCCCCACGGTGCTCGCGCGCATCCCGCACGCCGAGCTCGAAGCATTGCTGACCGGCTACGGCTACCGGCCGTATTTCGTCGAGGGCGATGATCCGCAAATCATGCATCGGCGTATGGCGGCAGTGCTGGATGAGGTCATCGGCGAGATCGAGGCCATCCAGCACGCCGCCCGTTCGGGTGGCACCGCTGCGCGCCCGCGCTGGCCAATGATCGTTCTGCGCTCGCCCAAAGGCTGGACCTGTCCGCAGGAGATCGACGGCAAGCGCATCGAAGGCACATTCCGCGCACACCAGGTGCCAATGGGTGACATGGACCGACCGGATCACATCCGCATCCTCGAGCAGTGGATGCACAGCTATCGGCCGCGGGAGCTGTTCGACGATGATGGAACGCTGCGCCCGGAGATTGCGGCGCTGGCGCCGTCCGGCAACCGCCGCATGAGCGCCAACCCGCACGCCAACGGCGGTGTGTTGCTACAACATCTGCAGTTGCCGGACTTCCGCAGCTATTCCGTCGACGTGCCGGACCCGGGCGCCACGCAGGGCGAAGCGACGCGGGTGCAGGGTCAATTCATTCGTGATGTGATCGCACAGAATCCACACAACTTCCGCGTCTTCAGTCCGGACGAAACCAACTCCAACCGCTGGAACGCGGTGTTCGAGGTGACCGACCGCTGCTCCATGGCGCAGATCCTGCCCGAGGACGACCACGTTGCAGCCGATGGCCGCGTGATGGAAGTGCTCAGCGAGCACCTGTGCGAGGGCTGGCTGGAGGGCTATCTGCTGACCGGGCGCCACGGTTTCTTTTCCAGCTACGAAGCGTTCATCCACATCGTCGATTCGATGTTCAACCAGCACGCCAAATGGCTGAAGGTATCCAGCGAGATTCCGTGGCGGCGGCCGATTGCCTCGCTCAATTACCTGTTGAGCTCGCACGTCTGGCGCCAGGATCACAACGGCTTCAGTCACCAGGACCCTGGTTTCATCGACCACGTCGCCAACAAGAAGGCGCAGATGATCCGCGTGTACCTGCCGCCGGACGCCAACACGCTGCTTTCAGTGACCGATCACTGCCTTCGCAGCCGCGGCTATGTCAACGTGATCATCGCTGGCAAGCAGCCCTCGCCGCAGTGGCTGGACATGGATACTGCCGCCGCGCATTGCACCGCCGGCCTGGGCGTCTGGGCATGGGCCAGCAGCGATGCCGGCGCGCAGCCGGACGTGGTGATGGCCTGCTGCGGCGACGTGCCCACGATTGAAACCATGGCCGCGGTGGATCTGTTGCGTCAGCACCTGCCGCAGCTGCGCGTGCGCGTGGTCAACGTCGTCAACCTGATGAAACTGCAGCCGCCCAGCCAGCATCCGCGCGGCCTCGACGACGCTGCGTTCGACGCGATGTTCACCACCGACAAGCCGGTGATCTTCGCCTATCACGGCTACCCGACCCTGATTCATCGTCTCGTCTATCGGCGCACGAACTACAACAACTTTCACGTCCACGGCTACCAGGAAGAAGGCACGACCACCACGCCGTTCGACATGGTCGTGCGCAACGGTCTGGACCGTTACCACCTGGTCATCAACGCCATCAATCGCGTGCCGGAGCTGGAGCACGATGCCGCGCCGGTGCGCAAGGCGATGACTGAAAAGCTCATGGCGCACCGGCAATACATTGTCGAACACGGCGAGGATCCACCCGAGATTCGTGACTGGCGCTGGCAGGCAAGCAAAAGCCCATGACGGACGACGAAATCCGCGAGCGCCCGAATCGCATTCCATGGCCGCCGATCCTCTACCTGACAGCGGTGCTGGCAGCGTGGGCGCTCGAGACGGTCTGTCCCGCAACCTCGCTCATGCCAGGGTACGGAGCGCGCGCGTGGCTGCGTGCGGTTGGCCTCGTGCCGCTGTGTGTGGGCGTGGGCCTGGACCTGGCCGCCATGCTCGCAATGCGCCGGGCGCGGACCAATGTGTTGCCGCACCGCGGCGCGCAGCATCTGGTGACCGGCAGCGTGTTCACCTTCTCGCGCAACCCGATCTATCTCGGCAACGCCTTGGCACTCGCCGGTCTCGCGTTGGCGCTGGCTCTGCCGTGGCTGCTGGTGACGACATTGATCGTCGCAGTGCTGGTCGACCGTCTGGCTATCCGCCGCGAGGAGCGACACTTGTCGGCACGCTTTGGCCCGGCCTTTTCCGAATACGCGCGCAGGGTGCCCCGCTGGATCGGACTCCGACGCCGTTGAATCGCTTGTTTATTCCCTTTGTCCGCGAAGGTCGGAACAAGGCAAGTGTTGCATGCGCCCTCATGCCGAGGGTTGCCACGACGGAGTTAGAACATCCATGTTGACCATGATCGAGGGACTTCCTGACCACGTGATCGGCATCCGCATCACCGACAAGCTGCGTGCCGAGGATTACCAGAACCAGCTCATTCCCGTGATCAACGAGAAGCTGGACAAGCACCACAAGCTCGACTTGCTGTGTTGCATCGATGGCGAATGGAAAGGCATGGAGGCCAGCGCGGTGTGGCAGGACCTGCGCCTGGGCCTGGGCCGGATAGGCCACTGGGCGCGCATGGCGATCGTCAGCGATATCGCCTGGCTCGAAAACGCCATCAAGTTGTTCGGCCTGTTCTCGCCCGGCGAACTGCGTCATTTTGCCAGTGCTGACTACGCGGCCGCCAGGGACTGGGTCTGCGAGCGTGAGCGCGCCCGCATGCGGATGGTGCTCGATGCCGATGAAGGCATCCTGCTGTTGGAGCCTGACCCGGACAAGGCGCTCAGCGAAGACGATTTCGAGGCGGTTGGGCTCACGATCGGTGACTACCTCGACAGTCATGACCGCCTGCGCGGCATCATGATCCACAGCCGTCGGTTCCCCGGTTGGCAAAGTGTCGGCGCGCTGTTCGCCCACCTGAAGTTTGTCGGCAGCGTGCACGCCAGGATCGACAAGGTGGCCATGGTCACCAATAGCCCGATGGGGTCATTTGCCGAACGCGTGCTGGACCCGTTGATGCTGGCCAAGGTGCGCAAGTTCGATTACGACCAGCGCGACGACGCCATGGCGTGGCTGAAAGAATGATGCGCCCGACCACGTTCGGCTAGGATCCCCGCGCGCGCTCAGCTGGGTAGATCGCGGGCGTAGCCGCTACGCATGCCAGCCACGGTGCCAGCGCGGCTTCGGCAAGGGCCGACCAGTCCCGGTTCGCGGCAGGGTTGGCGGGGCTGGGATGGGGCAGGAACCCGACCTTCAGGCGCTCGCCCGCGACGACACGCGCACGGGCTTCGGCATAGCGGCCGATACCGACCACCGCCGACGGTGCAAGCGCGCGAATCAGGGATTCCAGCGCCGCGTCGCATGCGGCAAGCAGCGGCGCTGCTTCGGCTGCGCGCAACTTGCCGGGGATCAGATTGCGGTTGTCGGCCAGGAACAGCAACGGGCAGTAGTTCCAGACCATGAAGCGTGCAAAGAACTCCTCCGGGCTGGCAAAGCGCCGCCGCGCCCAGCCCCAGAAGCGATGGCCGCTGCCTTCGCTGCGCATGCAGGCGAAGCCACGAATGGGATATCTGGGATGCTGAGGCGGCAAGGGTGGACGCAATGGCGCAACGATGCCCAGCCAGTCGCGAACCATGCCCACCTCGCCGAACGGCACCCCGGTCTGCGCCATGCCCCAAGGCCCGGGATTCATGCCCAGCAACAGGACCCGGCCGCGGCTCGCCCCAAATCGCTGCAGATACTGCCGATGCGCCGGCCACGCGTAACGCAGCGGATTGTAGACATGGCTGGGCGTGTCGAAACCAAGCCGATCCACCTTGCGGCCAAGACGTTGCGCCAAACGCGCACTGGCATTCAAGGGACCATGACTGGCTGCGGTCACATCAACATTCCATCAATCTGGCGCCGGCGCGTCGCTGATCGGCGCCAGCCACGGTGATACCCGCGGACGGTCGAGGGCAGCGCGCACCGGTGGGTCGCGCTGGTAAATGTCAGAGCGAAAGCCGACTCGGCCGTCGTGGTGCAGATCCACTGTCCAGTACGCCAACAAGACCGGCACCGGTTTGTCCAGCATGACGTTTTGCGTCTTGCCGCTGTCGATGGCGCGGTCGATGGCGGCCCGATTCCAGCGCACCGGATCATCCAGCAGCAGCTCCACCAGTTCGCGCGGACGCTCCACCCGGATGCAACCGGAACTGTTGGCGCGCTGCGGGTTGGCAAACAGTTCCTGGTGCGGCGTGTCATGCAGGTAAATCGCATAGGCGTTCGGGAAACGGATCACCAGCCGTCCGAGCGAATTGCCCGGCCCGGCATCCTGGCGCAGGACGATGCCGCGCGGGTTGGCCCAGTTCACGCTGGACGGAGCCAGCTCACGGCCCTGACGGTCCAGCACGCGGATGCGGTTGGCCGCAAGATAGCCGCGATCCCTGCGAACCTTGGGCAGGATGTCGTTCTTGAGAATAGTGGGCGGCACGGTCCAGGTCGGGTTGAGCGTGACGTAGGTAACTTGCGACTTGAAGGTCGGCGTACTGCGATAGGGTTTGCCTACCTGCACCCGCGCGCTCCATACCGGTTTGCCGTCCTTGTAATAGGCAACCCCGTAACCGGCGATATCCACCATCACGAAATCGCCGCGTAGTTGATGCAGCAGCCAGCGTGCACGCTCCAGATTGACTCGCAGCTGGTCGATGCGCTGAGCCACCGGCACGTTCAAGGCGGCCAGCGTGGCCACGCCAAGGTACCCATCGGCGGTGAGGTACTGCTCGGACTGGAACTGCTTGAGCGCATGTTCAAGCGTGGCGTCATAGGTCTCGGACGGATCGGCGCTGGCCGTGGCCGGGAGGTATCCACCTGTCTGCAGACGCTTGCGCAATGCTGGTACACGCGGGTCGGTCATCCCCGGCTTCAGCGTAGGTCCGCCGGCAATCGACGCCCAACCGCCGTGCTTTGCCATTTCCCGCCATTTGGCCAAGGCGCTGCGCAATTCGTCGTACAAGGCATTCTGCGGGCGTGCCCGCGCGAACAGTTCGGCCAGCTGCCCATTCGCCAGCGAGTCGCGCACCGTCTGCACACCCTGGCCCGCATCCAGTGGCCGCGAATCAAAATTCCAGTGCGTGTCCAGCGCGGCCGGGTCGACCTTGCCGCGGTACAGGTCAGTCAGTGCTCTGAGGCAGGCATCGGTGGCGAGCAGGTCAAACCGCGCGCGCTGCAAGGGCGTGGCGCCTGCATTTTCCAACGCGGCGCGACGCTGCAGCAGTTGCGACAGCGCATAGTCTTCCGGGTTGAGTCCGTCGGCGGCGACCCCGCGCAGCGCGGTCAACAACTGGTCGACGTCGGAGGGCCGGGTCCATGCCGCGGCAAACCCTCCACCGGCATAGAACTGCGCTTGCGTCCTGGCTGGGTTGGCATCGGGTGCGTCAAGCGCCGGCTGCACGCGCTCGCGGATGAGCTCTGCCACCGGGTCAAGACCCTGGGCTGGCGTCGGCCACGCTTGCAGCGCCGCAGCGAATGCCAGCACCGCCATGGCGGCAAGTCGAAAACCTCGGGTCGTTGGCACCGCGTTGTCCTGATCTACGAGACTCCCTGGTCTCTTAACACATACGCGGAGCGCGTCACCACGCACAGGCATGCCGCGTTGCACCGCGGGAATCAGCTTGGCCCCTTGCGCGTGCACAAGTGCGCGTTGGGGCAGATCAGTCCTCCGGCACCTTGGCCGGGATGAATGGCGACACCGGATCACTGGCGGGAAAAGTTTCCTCCAGGGCTTCGTCCTGGTTTGCGCTTTCCCTGGCTTTGCGCCGGGATTTTTCGCTGGGGGACTCCTCACCGGAGTCCTTGCGTTCTCCCGGTGGCGGAAGATCCTTGCGGTCATTGCTGGACATGGGGTGACTCCTGCGTAGGCTCGATGGCGCCCAAGCCAAGCCTGCAGTGCACGCGGTGAAGGGAACATGTGCAAGCTGTTCAGCCCACCGGTGAGCGACGATCCAAGCGGCGGGTTTCTCGAAGCAGAGTGTCCTGATATGCGACCAAAGTCGATTGCCGCGCGGGCACAACTGCGCGCAGAATCCCGAAGCTGGGACGGTCGCCTGCATCAGTGTCATGTCAGCCGCCCTTCCTGCCGCGTGCAAAAGGCGTCTCTCATGCTGGAAGAAACTGTTCTGCTGGTCGAGGATGATCCGGAAACCCTGGACATCATGGCTGCCGTGCTGCGCGATGCAGGGTACAGCGTGCTGGTCGCCGCGCACGAGGGGGCAGCGCTGGCGCAGCTGGCGGCGCACGCGGAAATTGCCGTGATCGTCACCGATGCGTGTTTCGGTGACGGCAGCAGCGGTTTGTGCATGGCCGAAAACGTGCGGTCACAAGGTTCGATGGCGCCGATCGTGGTGACATCAAGCAACCCGGACGCTTCGTGCGCCACGTTGGGCGCGGCCGCGGTGATCCTGCACAAGCCGTACGGTCGCGCAGCGTTGCTGGAAGCGGTGGCTGCAGCACTGGGGCGCAGCGTCAGGCGCGCCGTGCCGCAGGTGCTGCAGTTTCGCGCTGTCGGTTGAGGCGTCCGGCAAGGCGCGCGTACACGCGATCTTGCCTTCGGATGTGTTTTTTCATGGATCCACTCATGCAGTGGAACGACCATGACACCTACCGCCCAACCCCGCGTATCCATGGCCGGGGCGCCACCAGCCCAGCCCATTGGCGATCCCGAAGTGCTTCCGCCGGACCCGGCCCCACCCACGCGGCCGGATCCAACTGCCCCGACACCTGCTCCGGACCCAAGCGGGCCGCAAAAGCCTGATCCCAAGGGTCCGGAGTTGCCGCCGGTCACGCCGCATGTGCCCGAGCTGCCTACCCCGCGCAGCCACGGCATGCAGGCGTGATGCGCGCATCCCTCGCCTTGCCTGTGCGGCGCCGCTGCTGAGCCGCGCCAATGCCGGAAGGTCCGTCCATTGTCATCCTGCGCGAACAAACCGCGCGCTTTGCCGGCAAGGTCATTCGCCGTGCGCGCGGCAATGCCAGGATCGATATGAGCCGTCTGGACGGCCAGACAGTCCACGCGATCCGCAGCTTCGGCAAGCAGACTTTGATCGAGCTGGCCGATGCGCTGGCGATACGCATCCATCTTCTGATGTTCGGCAGCTTCCGCATCGACGACCCCAAGCAGGCCGTGCCGCGCCTGCAACTTGATTTCGACCACGGCCAACTGGCGTTTTATTCGTGTTCGGTGCGGCTGCTGGAAGGCGATCTGGACGCGATGTATGACTGGCGGGCGGATGTCATGTCTCCGACCTGGAGCCCCGCCCTGGCGCGACGAAAGTTGCGTGCCAACCCGGCGATGCTGGTGTGCGACGCGTTGCTGGACCAGACGATCTTTGCCGGCGTCGGCAACATCATGAAGAACGAGGTGCTGTACCGCATTCGCGTGCACCCCTTGTCGGAGGTGGGCGCGTTGTCGACCTGGAAGCTCGGACAGCTGGTGCAACAGGCGCGCGCGTATGCGTTCGAGTTCCTCGCCTGGAAAAGGGCATTCGTGTTGCGCAAGCACTGGCTGGTGCACAACCAGCGGTGTTGTCCGCGCCACGACATCCGGCTGCAACATGCCCATCTGGGCCACACCCGCCGTCGCAGCTTTTTCTGCGAACGTTGCCAGAAACTGTATCGGAGCGATGCCGGCGCATGAGCGAAAGCGATCTCGACGCAGCCGCTGGTGCGTCTGCCACGCACAAGGTCGTGTATGTCGCCCTGGCCGGCAACCTGCTGATCGCGGTGGCGAAATTCGTGGCCGCAACCATCACCGGCAGCTCGGCCATGCTGAGCGAAGGCGTGCATTCGCTGGTGGACACCATCAACGAGTTGCTGCTGCTCTATGGCCTGCACCGCGCGCGCAAGGCGCCTGATCGCAGCCACCCGTTCGGTTACGGTCGCGAGCTGTACTTCTGGAGTTTCATCGTCGCGCTGCTGGTGCTGGCCATGGGCGCTGGCGTGTCGCTGTATGAAGGCGTGCGCCACATCCGCGCGCCAGAACCCATCGCCCGCCCGTTCGTCAATTACATCGTGCTCGGCGTATCGATGGTTTTCGAAGGCACGTCCTGGCTGGTGGCGTTGCGCGAGTTCCGTCGGCAAAAGGGACGGCTGGGCTATTTCGCGGCATTCCGGCAAAGCAAGGACCCGAGCACGTTCACCGTGCTGCTGGAGGACACCGCCGCGCTGCTTGGCCTGCTGGTGGCGCTGGCGGGTGTCGCCGGCGCGCAGATGCTTGACATGCCACAGCTCGACGGTGTGGCGTCGGTGGGCATTGCCTGCGTGCTGGGTGTGTCGGCCATGCTGCTTGCGCGGGAAACCAAGGGACTGTTGATCGGCGAAACTGCGCATCCGGCGGTGAGCGAGGCGATACTGGCCATCGCCGCGGGCGATGAGGGCGTATGCAGCGCCAACGGCCTGCTGACCGTACAGATGGGTCCGAACCAGGTCGTGGCCGCGCTAAGCGCCGAGTTTGAGGACGCCCTGACCACACCCCAGATCGAGGCGTGCATCGACCGCATCGAAAGCCAGGCCAAGGCTGCGCATCCGGAGATCATCTCCTTGTTCGTGAAACCGCAAACGGCGAGTGTATGGCGCGCGCGCCGCCAGAGCCTGCAACAGGACGTACACCAGCATGAACCCTGATCGATGCGTGCACACGCCGCGTTGAACTGTCTCCTGCCAATGTGGCCCAAGTGCGGCACCCGTACTTGCCCTTCCCCACCGCGAGGATCGATCGATGAAAGTTGATGAAATCATGACGCGCAACCCGCGCGTATGCATGGCCGATGTCCCCTTGACCAAGGCCGCGCAGATGATGCGCGATGAAGATGTCGGCGAAATTCCGGTGGTGGATGCCGAGCGCAAGGTAGTGGGCGTAATAACCGACCGCGACATTGTCGTGCGCTGCGTTGCCACTGGCGACAATCCCCAGGATGTGATGGTCGAGGCGTGCATGACCGCGCCGGCGTTGACCTTGCCCGAAGGCGCTTCGCTGGAGGAATGCGCCAGGATGATGGCCGCGCAACAGGTCCGGCGCATACCCATCGTCGATGCCAACGGCGCGATTCGCGGGATCGTTGCGCAAGCGGACGTCGAAGGCACCGATGCGCGCTCGCTGAAGGCACAGATTGCCGAGCGCGTTTCCGTTCCCCATTGATGACCGACGCGTTGCCGGTTCACCGCTCACGCGTCACCCGGCAACGCGCCGAAGCGATACCAGAGGCGACCGCGCTTTGCGTGTTCGGAGGTTGACTGCATGGCTACATCCAGGAGTTCCAAGCTGTCTGCGTTTGGCATCAACTGCACGTTGTCGCCCGGCAAGAAGGCCTCGTCCACGCAGAAGCTGCTGGACCAGCTGCTGCGGGCGATGGCGAAATACGACGTGACCACGTCCAGCGTCCGCCTGGTCGATCTCGATATCAAACCGGGCGTCTCCGCTGATGAGGGCGACGGTGACGACTGGCCCGGCGTGCGCCAACGCGTGCTGGACTCGAACATACTGGTGATGGCAACGCCCATCTGGATGGGTCACCCCTCCAGCGTCGCGCAGCGCGTGCTGGAGCGCATGGATGCGTTTCTCGACGAGATCGACGACGACGGCCGCTACCCGACGTTTGGTCGCGTGGCCGTTGTGGCCGTGGTGGGCAACGAAGACGGTGCGCACCACGTCACCGCGGAGCTTTACCAAGGCTTGGCCGATGTGGGCTTCACCATACCCGCCGGCAGTTCCGCGTACTGGGTTGGCGAGGCGATGGGCGACACCGATTACAAGGACCTGAAGAAGACGCCTAAGCCATTGTCCGAAACCATCCATACGCTGGCCAGCAACGCGGTGCACCTTGCAAAGTTGCTTGTCGGCTCGCCCTATCCGGCGCCGAAATAGATTTGCGCCGCGACGACGCCGGGCTCACGAGCCGTCGCCGCTGCCACGCACCACCACCTCCGGAATGTGACTCATGGACCTGAAAAGTGGCTATCCATTCTGGTCGATAAAAAACGGTTTGATGCATGCTTTTCCGCGCCTCAAGAGCGACGTGGCCTGCGACGTGGCGATTGTCGGTGGCGGCATCAGCGGCGCGTTGATCGCCGACGAGTTGGCCGCACATGGACACGCGGTGTGCGTGGTCGAACAACGCGATATCGGTTGGGGCAGTACCGCGGCCAGTACGGCCCTGCTGCAATACGAGATCGACACACACATGACGGACCTGGCCAAGCGTTTCGGTGAAGCGGACGCAGCCTTGGCCTACCATGCCTGCGCCGATGCCATCGGCCTGTTGCAGCAGTTGGCGCGCGAGCTGCGGGATGTGGGCTTTGGGCGTACACGCAGCCTGTACTGGGCAAGTAACCGCCGAGATGTCACAGCGCTGCAACAGGAGCTGGCCCTGCGCGCGAAACATGGTTTTGCCGTGTCGTGGCTGGACGCCGATGCTCTGCGCGAAGGGTGGGGCGTGGTCGCGCCAGGAGCGATTCTGAGCGAGCTGGGCGCACGCGTGGATCCGTATCGCATGGCGTATCGGCTGTTCATGCGTCTGCAGCGCGGCGGCACGCCGGTGTACGACCGCACGTGCATCACGCGCATGGAAACCACGCCGCGCGGGGTCAGGCTGCATACCAAGGACGGGATGTGCATGCGCGCCGGCCAGGTAGTGTTGGCCAATGGTTACGCCGCGCAGACGTGGCTGAATCAAAAGGTCGCGCGCAACCGCAGCTCCTACGCTTTCATCACCGATCCGCTGGAGGCAAGCGCGTTGCGACGCGTGGCCGATACCCTGATGTGGGAATCCGCCCGTCCCTATTTGTATCTGCGCGCCACTGCCGATGGCCGCGTGCTGGTGGGTGGCGAGGACGATGCGTTGGACATCCCCGCACGTCGTGATGCGCGTGTGCAGCACAAGGCACAACGCCTTGCACGCAAGGTGTCACGGGTGATGCCCGGGTTGTCGCTGGTCCCGGCATTTGCCTGGGGCGGGACGTTTGCCGAAACCACCGACGGCCTGCCATTCTTCGGACCGCATGCGCAGTACGGACCGCGCGTGCATTTCGCCATGGCCTATGGCGGCAACGGGATCACGTACAGCATGCTCGGTGCCAGCGTGATCCGCGCGCTGGTGGAGCGGCGTCGCCATCGGCTGATGCCGCTGTTCTCGTTTGCGCGCCTGCAAGCATCCACTACGGACGTCTGACCGGCGACGTTCGTATCTTCCCGATCGTAGCGCCTTGAATCAGGCGTTGCGCGGCGCGGCACTGCGGGCGGATTCGCACTCGTCGTGGCCGCACGCACACGTCTTGCGGCCCTCCTCGCGCGTCGGCTCGGTTTGCGCCGATACCCGGCAATGATCGCTGCAGAACCTGTGGTCATTGGCGACGCTGCAGGTGCAGCCCTGATGGTGGCATTGTTCCTGGGCATGATCGACTTGCATGACCGCCTCCTGTTGCGTTGTGGTACGACTTGGACGCCTACGACAAGGATGTAGGTGAATCAAACGGCATCGGCGTGGCACCTTGGGCTTTGAGCGTGGCGTCGGCCGTGGAAAGCGCTTCGCCCTCACCGTCGACCACGACCAGCACATGGCCGGCGGCTATTTCGTCTTCGAATTTACGGCGCACCATGTCCGGCTCGGACGTGCCGGTCAGCATCCCCACCCAGCCGCCGACCGCAGCGCCGACCAGCGTCATTGCCGCCGCGCCAGCCAAGGTGAGCCCCAGAGGCGGCACCACCAAGGCGACAAGCCCGACCAACAGCCCGCTACCGCCGCCGGCGACCACACCCTTGACGCCGCCGCGCGCAAAGTTGCCGCTGGTCTTTTGCCGGTCGTCCGCTATGAGGTGGTTTTCGATCTCCTGCCGTGCTACCAGGGAAATGTCCGCATCCGGAATGCCTGCAGTACGCAGCGCATGCACGGCGGCCTCCGCAGCGGCAAGGTCGACGGTGCTGAATACATGGCGGGTCTTCATGCGCGATCCCTTGAAAGCTCCGGTCATCTTCGCCACGCGTCGGTGACCGATGCGTGATGGTTGCACGGTGGGAATCGATCGCGTTGATCAGCGTTGAACAGAAATATCCCGCAACCATCACGCCCGATGCGTTTCACTGTGGGGGGCTGCAACACACCCCTCTCATCAGGAGCACGAATGAACAACGACCATGACATCAAGACCCTCAACGACCTCATCGCCACCACGCTCGATAGCGCCGATGGGTACGCCGAAGCGGCCAAGGACGCCAAGAGTGAATCGTTGGTAAGCCTGTTCCGCGCCCGGGGTACAGAACGCCATTCGGTGGCGCGCACGCTGCAGGAATGCGTCCGTTCCCTGGGCGGCAAGCCCGAAGATGACGGTACCGTGTTGGCGTCCGCGCATCGCATGTTCGTCAACCTGCGTACCAGCATGACCAAGGCCGACAACAAGGCCGTGGTTGACGAGGTGGAGCGCGGCGAGGATCACATCAAGTCCAAGTTCGAGGATGCAATGAAGGACAGCGACCTGTCCCCGACCGCGATGGCGGCCATCACCGACGTCTACGCCTCCGTGCGTAGCGGCCACGATCAGATGCGCAACATGAAGCAGGCGATGAGCGGCGTCTGATCACCGGCTTCAGGCTTTCGCTAGTTGAGGGAGGGCGGCCATTGGCCGCCTTTCTTTTGTGTGACCGGCGTATGCGGGGTCAGAAGCGCAAGCGCATGAACAACGACGGCCCGTTCAACTTCATGTCCAGATCATCGTTGTAGTCGTGGCGATGCTGCGCCAAGCGGATGCGTGAGCAGTCGTACTCGGCGGCAAACCCCACGTGTTCCGACGGATACCATTCGACGCCAACCGCCGCGTTGTAGATGTGACCGCCCAGGCGGCTGCTGTTGCGCTTTACCCCGGCGAAATCGGCATACATGCGAACGCTGTCGTCGAACGCGTGACGCCAGCCCAGTTGCAGCATCGGTGCCCATGCGTTTTCACTGTCACTGGAGGCGGTCTGCATGCTCTGGCCGTTGACCGTGGCCGTGCCGCTCACGGTCGCATGGACGCCGTAGTAGGCGCCACCCAGGCCCACCCCAAATACGTCGTTGCCCTCGCCGAACCACCAGCGGTAAGCCACGCTGCCAAAATCGAAGTCCAGCTTGGCGCTGGCTCTGGCGTCGGCGTCGTAGGTCGTGCCGCCGTAGGTAATGTCGCGGCTCAAGGTCTGGCTGCGAGTGCGGTTGACGTTGTAGTAATCCACCGCGAATCCCTGGTGGTCGCCGACAAGTGCATCCAGCCGCAGGCGCGGGCGCAGCTTGTGGCTGGCAAACCCCAGGTCATCTTCCAGCGCGACGTGGCCGACATATTGACCGCTCTTGTCACTTGCACCGATGACGGTATCCATCGTCGGGTAGTACGCGCCGACCCAAAGACTGGTGCGGTCCAGTGCCGGGGACTGTTGGGCAAACGCACCGGCGCTGGCCAGCGCCAGTGGCAACGCCAGCAGTGTCAGATTGAATCGGTGGCGGACCATGCGCCCACGACTTGATCTCATGTTGTGACGACTCCAACGGGAAAGGGCGCGCAGTTTAGGCACGATCGCGTGCACGCCCTGTCCACGTGCATCCGCATGGAACGGCTCAACCCGCCTTTTTTCGCGGGGACTTGGCTGCGATCTTGCGCGCGGGCGTCTTGCGCGCCTTGGCCTTGACCTTGGTCTTCGCATCCGGTTTCGGTGGCGCCTTGGTCCTGGACTTCGCCGCCTTGCTGGTGCTTTTGCGCGCTGGCGTGCGCTTGTGGTCGGCCAGGCTCTTCTGCAGCAGCGCCATGAAATCCACGACGTTGGTGGTGGCGTTTTCCGGCACGTCCTCGTCCTCTGTCTCGGCGGTCACCACCCCGTCGGACTTGAGCCGCTTTTCGATCACCTTGCGCAGCCGATCGCGGAACTCGTCGCGATAGTCGCCCGGAGTCCACTGGTCGCTCATCGACTGGATCAGCGCCTCGGCCATTTCGATCTCCTTGGCGGAGATCCGGTAATCGGCCACTGCGCCTTGCGGAATCTTGTATTCGTCCACGTCCACCAATTCCTGCGGATAGCGCAGCAGTATCAGCACCAGCGCCTTGTCGCGCGGCATCACCGCGGACAGATACTCACGCGTGCGGATCACCACGCGCGCGATGCCGATGCGGCCGGTGCGCTTGAGCGTCTCGCGCAACAACACGTACCCCTTCTCTGCCTTCTTTCCAGGCACCAGGATGTAGGGCTTTTCAAAATATTCCGGGCCGATGGACGCGGCGTCGACGAAGGCCTTCACCTCCACCGTCTCGCGTCCTTCGGACGCTGCGGACTTGATGTCCTCCGGCTCCAGCACGACATAGCTGCCCTTCTCGTATTCAAAGGCCTTTACGATTTCCTTCCAGGGCACTTCCTCACCGGTCTCGGCGTTGACGCGTTCATAGCGCACCGGCGTCTTGCTGCGGCTGTCGAGCATGCGGAAGTGCAGGTCCACGCTGCGCTCGCCGGACATCAGCGACACCGGCACGTTGAGCAAGCCGAAGGAAAGGGTACCGGTCCAGATCGGGCGCGCCATTGGGCTTCTCCATTAACGATGGCGGCGGATACGATAGGCCGGCCGCGGACCGACACTATCGGCACGCCGCCGTGCAATTGCTGTCAAGAGATCACGTCCCGCGGCCGCGGTTTCACCCGGAGCGGACAAATCCGGCGCTAGCTTGCGCATCTTCGGCACGCAAAGGTGACAAACATGCCTACGTCCAAGCGCGTGAGCGCGAGCACGGCCGCTCGACAACGCGCGATCCAGGCGGAAGCTGATCGCAAGCAGAAGGCGAAGCCGAAGGAATCCACGGCCGCGGCCGTGACTACGTCGTCGGCGAAGGACGTCGCTGCCGGTGGTGGGTGGCCCGGCATCATGAGCCCTTGCCCTGCCTGACCGAGGACGTGCCATGAGCCTGCGTGATTACCAGCGCAAACGCGACTTCAGCAAGACCCGCGAGCCATCAGCAGAAGCCGTGGTTGCCGCCGGCAAGCGAGCGATCTTCGTCGTGCAATTGCACCACGCCAGCCGCCGGCACTTCGACTTTCGCCTGCAGGTTGGCGACGTGCTGAAGAGCTGGGCCGTGCCCAAGGGGCCCAGTTATGACCCGGCCGTGAAGCGATTGGCCGTGGAGGTCGAGGACCATCCAGTGGCTTACGCCAACTTCGAGGGCGACATCGAGCACGGCTACGGCAAGGGCCACGTTGACCAGTTCGACCTGGGCGTGTGGACCACCACGGGTGATGCGCAGGCACAGTTACGCAAAGGTCACTTGCGCTTCGAGCTGTTTGGCAAGCGCTTGAAGGGCGGCTGGCACCTTGTGCGCAGCGCACGCAAGGAACGCCAGCCGGCGTGGTTCCTGATCAAGGACAAGGATGCTTACGCCGGCGACGTGGAGGCCGACGACCTGCTGGATGGAAAAATGACGCGGAGCACGCGTGCCGCGGCACGTACCCCGGCGACAAAGGCCGCGGCCAGGAAGTCCACTTCGCGTCGCAAGCCGGTGCCCAAACTGAAGAAGGTGTCGCGCGCGCAACTGGCCAGGGCTGCCGCCGCCCTGCCCGGGGCGCGCAAGGCGTCAGCCAGCGGTGCGTTCTTCAAGCCTGAGCTGGCGCGATTGCGCGATACCCCACCCGCCGGCGAGCAATGGCTGCACGAAGTGAAGTGGGACGGCTATCGCATCCTGGCGAGCATTGCCGGCGGCAAGGTGAATTTGTGGTCGCGCAATGCCCTGCCCTGGAACGACCGCCTGCCCGATATCGTGCAGTCGCTGCGCGATCTTGGCCTGCAGTCGGCGCAACTCGATGGCGAGCTGATTGCGCTGGACGCCGAAGGGCGCAGCGACTTCAACGCGCTGCAGCAGACACTTGCCGGGGAGTTGCAGCGGCCGCTGGTGTACATGCTGTTCGACATGCCGTACCTCGAAGGCAGCGACCTGTCGCGCGTGCCACTGCTGGGGCGCAAGGCGCTGCTGGCCAAGGTCCTTGCGCATGCGCCGGCGCATCTGGCACTCAGTACGCACGCTGTCGGCGAAGGTGCGCAGGCCTTCCAGATGGCGCTGGACCAGCATCTGGAGGGCATCATTTCCAAGCGCGTCGACTCCGCTTATCACGGCGGGCGCGGCGACGACTGGCTGAAGATCAAGCGTCTGCAAAGCGACGAATTCGCTGTGGTTGGTTACACCCCGCCCAAGGGCAGCCGCAGCGGATTCGGCGCGCTGCTGCTGGCGCGACCGGACACCGAACGAGCCGGAGGATGGATCTATGTCGGGCGGGTGGGCAGCGGATTTTCCGACGATCAACTACGCAGCTTGTCGGCCACCATCAGGGGTGGCGCAGCCAAACCACCCTTCAAGCTGTCCGGAATCGACCCGCTGCTGCGCGATGCGCTCTGGGTCAAGCCTCAAGTCGTCGCCGAGGTCTTCTACCGCGGCATTGGCAACAAAAATCTTTTGCGCCAACCGAGCCTGAAGACCATGCGTACCGACAAGACCGCCGCCGACCTCGCCGACTCCGACCGTTCGCGGACGTCGGCGAACACCAAAGGAAAGGACGCGGACAAGCCGGCGGCATCGCACAAGCGTGCGTCCGCCAAGACGCGCGCGAAGCCCGTGGCCGGTACCGCACCGACCGCCATTGTCATTTCCCATCCGCAGCGCAAGGTGTACGCCGAGGAAGGCATCACCAAGCAGCAGGTGGCTGACTACTACATGGCGGTCATGCCGCAATTCCTGCCAGGCGTGCTGGACCGGCCGACGTCGGTGATCCGCTGCCCGGAAGGCACCGCGCAGGCCTGCTTCTTCCAGAAGCACGCGATGCCGGGGCTCAAGCATGTGGGCAACGCACGGCTCAAGGAGGAGTCCGGCGCGCAGGCGGTCTACATCTATCCGCAGGACGCCACCTCCGTCATCGAGCTGGTCCAGTTCGGCGTGCTGGAATTCCACCCTTGGGGTTCCACCGTCGCCGACCCGGACCGCGCCGATCGGGTGGTTTTTGACCTGGACCCGGCCGAGAACGTGAGCTGGGATCGCATGCAGGCTGCCGCGCGTTTGCTGCGCAAGCTGCTGGACCAGCTGGGCCTGGTGTCGTTCCTGCGCACCACCGGCGGCAAGGGGTTGCATGTGGTGGTGCCGCTGCAGCCGGCCTGTCCGTGGCCACAGGTCAAGGCCTTTGCGCAGGCCTTTGCCGTCTCGCTGGCACAGGCCCATCCACTGGATTTCATCGCCACCGCGACCAAGGCGCAACGTGCCGGAAAGATCTACGTCGACTATCTGCGCAACACCCGCGGCGCCACCAGTGTGGCGTCGTATTCGCTGCGCTCGCGACCGGGCGCGCCGGTGGCCACGCCGCTGCGCTGGAGCGAACTGGGAAAGCTCAAGAGCGGCCATGACTTCAACATCCACTCGGTTCCAAAGCGTCTTGCACGACTGCGTTCGGACCCGTGGGAAGGCATCGACGAAGCGCAGCAGGATCTCGACGCGGTGATGGATCGCTTGCGACAACAGACG
>JBDTIE010000018.1:0-2499 GCA_039936515.1 Rhodanobacter sp.
ACGATGTCGGCCACGCTGGCCTCGACCGTCGCGGTGCCCAATTCCCTTGGACCGGCCGAGCTGCTGTTGCAGTACGGCAGCGATGAGCAGAAGGATCATTACCTGCCGCGCCTCGCGGTGGGCGAGGAGATTCCCTGCTTCGCATTGACCGGCCCGTATGCCGGCTCGGACGCGACCTCCATCCCGGACATCGGCGTCGTCTGCAAACAGCTCGTCGATGGCGTCGAAACCCTGGGCCTGCGCTTCACCTTCGACAAGCGCTACATCACGCTGGCGCCGGTGGCGACCGTGGTCGGATTGGCGTTTCGCATGTTCGATCCCGAACACCTGCTGGGCTCGCGCGAGGATCTGGGAATCACCCTGGCGCTGCTGCCACGCACGACACCGGGACTGGAGATCGGACGGCGGCATTTCCCGCTGAACGTGCCGTTCCAGAATGGCCCGGTGCGCGGCAACGGCATCTTCGCGCCGCTGTCCGTGCTGATCGGTGGACCGCAGATGGCCGGCCATGGCTGGCGCATGCTGGTGGAGGTGTTGTCAGTCGGCCGCGCCATTTCGTTGCCTTCCAGTGCGACCGGCGCCTTGCGCGCAGCCGTGGCCTCGGTCGGTGCGTATGCGCGCATGCGCAAGCAGTTCGGCCTGGCCATCGCACGCTTTGAAGGCGTGGAGGAAGCGTTGGCACGAATTGGTGGACTGACCTATGCCACCGCGGCGTTGTCGCGCTCCACGGCGGCGGCTGTGGACAACGGCGAGAAACCGGCAGTGACTTCGGCGATTGCGAAATACCACGCCACCAACTGGGGGCGTCAGGTGGCGGGCGACGCGATGGATGTGCTCGGTGGCAAGGGCGTGCAGCTCGGGCCAAAAAATTATGCCGGCCGTGCGTGGCAGGGCGTGCCGATCGCGATCACCGTGGAAGGCGCCAACATCATGACGCGCAGCCTGATGATCTTCGGCCAGGGCGCGATCCGCTGCCATCCGTACGTGTTAAAGGAAATGCAGACGCTGGCGATCGTCGACCGGCGCGAGCAACTGCATGCGTTCGATGACCTGTTGTTTGCGCACGTGGGTTTTGGGCTGTCCAACGCCGTGCGCAGCTTTGTGATGGGTCTGAGCGGCTCGCGTCTGGGCGACAGCGCCGGGGACGCCTACACGCGCCGCTACTACCGCAAGCTCAACCGTTACTCGGCTGCGCTGGCGCTGTGTGCGGACGTGTTCATGGGCGTGCTTGGCGGCAAGCTGAAGTTCAAGGAGAAATTGTCGGCGCGTCTGGGTGATGTGCTGAGCTACCTGTACATAGCCAGCGCCATGCTCAAGCGTTACGAGGACACCGGCCGCCCCGAGTGCGATCGACCGCTGCTGGCGTGGGCCTTCCATCAGTGCGTGTGGAACATGCAGATGGCGCTGGACGGCGCCATTCGCAACTTCCCGCTGCGCCCGGTGGGTTGGTTGCTGCGCGTGCTGGTGTTTCCGCTGGGCCGGCGCGAGGTGCCGCCATCTGATCGCCTGGGCCGGCGCGTCGCCGCGCTGATCACCGCTCCCAGCGAGGCGCGCAGCCGCCTGATGGAATGGGTGTATCTGACACCCACGGCCAACAACACCATTGGTCGCATGAATGCGTTGCTTCCCGATGTGATCCTGGCCGAGCCGGTGGACCGCAAGTTTGGCAAGGCACTGAAGACTGGCCGCTTCAAGGCCCACGACTATGCCGGCCAGCTGGACGAGGCCGAGCAATCAGGCGTGCTGGATGCCAGTGAGGCGGCCCTGCTGCGCCGTGTGCGCGCGGCGGTGTTCGAGTTCATCTCGGTGGATGATTTCGAATCCGATGAGCTGCGCGCTTTCAAGCCGCGCGCGGGGAAGCTGCCTGCCGCCTAAGGGTTTGCTTCGGGCGCGGTGCGGCTGGCCGACAGCGGTTTGCGCGGGCGCGGCCAGCGCATGGGCACGATCGAGCCGCGACCTCGGGCCACGAGCATCAGGCCCAGCGTGCACAGCGCGCACACGCCCAGGGCGATGACGGAGGCTTCGGCCCCGAATACGCCACCACTGAGCCAGTCCGGGCCACTGCGAGTGGACACCAGCCAGCCGTCGGCGCCGGTGCCGGAGACCGGGATGCCGTAGATGGTGCCTTGGGCAAAGTTCCACGCAGCGTGCAGGCCCATGCAAAGTGCCAGCGAGCGGGTCACGTGGTAGAGCATGCCGAACAGCAGGCCGGCTTCGATGGCGATGGCCGCCGAGCTCCACAGCGTGGCGCCAGGGTTGCCCAGGTGCACGGCGCCAAAAAAAAGTGCCGACACCGCCAGCGCCCACCACGTGCCCAATCCTTCCTCGACGATGCGGAACAGGACGCCGCGGAACATGATCTCTTCACCGATACCCGCGCCCAGGCCAACCACCAGAAAAGCTGGAAGCCAGGCGGCTTTGGGGTTGGTACCGATCACGTGGTAGCTGCCAAGCACATACAGCAGGCCGACAACGCTGCTGAAAAGGACCAAGCCGCAA
>JBDTIE010000019.1:0-1770 GCA_039936515.1 Rhodanobacter sp.
CTGCATCACATAGCGCGAGTCGGTGGTCAGTTCCACCCGACACGGGCGCGTGAGCGCTTCCAGCGCGCCGATGGCAGCCATGAGCTCCATGCGATTGTTGGTAGTGGCGGGGTCGCCACCAGCCAACATGCGCTCGGTCTCTCCGGCCCGCAACAGCGCGGCCCATCCACCGGGCCCCGGATTGCCAAGGCAGGCGCCATCGGTAAAGACGTGTACATCGCTCATTGCTTTTTGCGTATCCATGCTCACGATGTTCCGCTGCGATGTGCACCCGGGCTTGGCGCCAGGCGCGCGTTGGCAGCCATTGACAGCGGCGCGGCACGCAGGCGCAACGGAGTCAACGCGGCGCGGCGCTTGGTTGCCACCAGGACATAACTTCCGCCACAGCAACCGCCGGCAGACCTCGGGCGGGGCGGGACCGACGGCCAGATGCTGCCAACACGGCGCTGACTGGCCAGCTCCATTCCCCCCTGGCGCAGCAGGTGGCGCAACGTCATCGGCGCCAGCAGGCGGCGCCGTGGCTGACCGCGGGTCATCCAGTAGAACCACGGTGACCAGGCGCTGACCGGGTGCATGCCCGCGACCACCAGGGTGCCGCCTGGGGCGAGTACGCGCATGGCCTCCCCCAGCACTTGGTGAGGCGCGTCCACGACTTCCAGCGCATGCCGCAACCAGACCAGCTCAAAGGCATCATCCACGAACGGCAATGGCTCGAAGGGCGTGGCCACGACGTCACCGGCGTAGCGTTCGCCATCGACGTACATGTGCGCCCAGCACGCCAGCAGCGGCAGCGCCGGCGGACCGTCGCCTCCAGCCGAGAGCAGCAGCCCGTGACTTCCCGCGCACCGCTGCAGCTGCGGCAGCAGGGCGTGGACTTGCGCATCTTGCAGGCCGCGCAGCGACGCTTGCACGTACATGTCGCCCGGGCTGAGCTTGCGCATGCGTGACGGTTGTTCCCTTTGGTACGAGTGCCCCGAAGTGTAACGTCGACGGCCGTCGATTGCCCGCACCCCTGGCAACTGCACGCCTGAAAAGCTGAATGAAACCCGGCATCGGTTAACGTTTTTCGAACAAGGTCGCCGTTTATAGTCCGTGATTCGGGGCTGCCACCGGCCTGCCCGACGGACCGGCGAGGTCTTCACTTCGCCAGCCGTCCATCTTCCTCTTCACAGAGTGGACATCCGCTTGCATCTCGTCCCGTTACCGGCGTTGGCCGACAACTACATTTGGCTGCTGCACGATGGTGCGGACGCCTTGGTGGTCGATCCTGGCGATGCGGATGTGGTGCGCGGCGCCGTAAGGGAAGGTGGCCTTACCTTGCGCGGTATTTTTCTGACCCACCATCACCAAGACCACGTCGGCGGCGTGGCGGGGTTGCTCGCCGATCGGCCGGTACCGGTCTACGCACCCGATGATGAACGCATCGACTCGACCACCTGCGTAGTCGGAGATGGCGACATCATCGAAACCAGGCTGCCGCTGGCGAAGTTCTCGGTCATCGGTGTTGCCGGGCACACGCGCAGCCATGTCGCCTACTTCGGCGAGGGCGCGCTTTTTTGCGGCGACACGCTGTTCAGCCTGGGCTGCGGGCGGATGTTCGAAGGCGGGCCCGGGCAGATGCTTGCCGCGCTGGACCGCCTGCGCCGATTGCCGCCAACCACGCAGGTCTGCGCCGGCCACGAGTACACCGCCGCCAATGGCAGCTTCGCCGACACGGTCGATCCAGACAACGCGGCTTTGCGTGAGCGCCGCCGCGAAGTCGACCAGTTG
>JBDTIE010000020.1:0-2256 GCA_039936515.1 Rhodanobacter sp.
AGCGCCGCATAGTTGGCCGAAGTCCAGCCACCCAGCGCGATCTGCATCACCAGCAACGCAATGCCCAATGCAGTCAGCCGCCGCAACGCGGCGAGGCGGTTGTCCGCCGCCCCGACGCCCAGCAACCGCAGTGCCGCATAGGCCAGCAACCCGAACGTCGCCATCCCGCCCAGCAGGTGGCCCATCACCACCACCGGCTTGAGCAGCAGCGTCACTGTCCACATGCCTAGCATGGCCTGGAAGATGATCACCCCCAGCGCCAGCACGCAGATGCGCCACGCCCCTGGCCGATGCAAGCCGGCGGCCACCAGCAACGGCAACGCGATGGCGCCAGCCGCCAGTGCCGATGACCACAGGTGTTCTCCGCGCATGTACAGCGCCACGCCGCTGGCGGCGAGCGCCGCCGATGCCAGCACTGCGTTGCGCGCGCGACGCGAACGCCAGCTTGCCCCCAGCGCCAGGATCAGCACCAGCACACCCAGCGTGCCGGCCAGGAAGCGATGCACCTGTTCACGCCAGGCCTTGTGCGTCTCGAACGGACGCTCGGGAAAGGCCGCGTCGGCGCGGGCGATTTCGTGCGCGTGCTCCGGCCAGGTGACCTGGCCGTAGCAGGTTGGCCAGTCCGGGCAGGACAATCCGGCATTGGACAGGCGCACGAAGCCACCAAACATCACCAGTCCCAGCGCAAACACCGCCGCCAGCACGGCCAGCGCGCGCAGCATGCCCTGCGGCCGCGCGCTCATCAGCGGATCACCTTGCGCATGTCGCGCAGCAGGCTGGCCGCGTCCATGCCAGCGGGGTACAGCGACAGCGCGGTGCCGTTGGACTCCACCAGTACCGCAGAAACGCTATCCGGAGTGCGCGGCTTGTAGACGTCCAGACGGCCATCCACATCCGTGCCAACCTGCCAGTAATTGCGCATGCCACCATGTTCGTCCGCGTCCGGCGGCCGGCCGATGTACAACAGCCGCAGCCGCGACTGGTTCTGGTTGAGCATGACCCGTGCCTTGGCGAGGTCGGTCAGCGCCGCCAGGCAACGGGTCGCGCAATCCGGACCGGCCAGCGCAACCAGAGTCAGTCGCGGCTTGGCGTCGCGCCAAGGCCACAGCGTGCCGTCCTCCAGTCGCACCTGCACATTCTCCTGCGCGAAGTTGCGTTGCGGCATGATCGGATGACCCTCGCCGGCGACGCCCGGTTGCCAGCCGCCAATGGCCAGCACGCCGGCCACCAGCAGCGGCGCCAGAAACACCGCGGCAATCAACAACAAGGTGCGCCGGCTCTTGCGCCGCGCGCTGGGGTCAACAGTGGACATGCAGGTATCCGGAAGTCGTGGTCATGGTTGGCGCGGCCGTTTGCGGCGGTTGACCGCCAGCAGGATCACCAGCGCAGCCAAGGCAAAGGTGAACCACTGGAACGCGTACGCGCGGTGCCGCGCCGGCGGCATGGAGGAGAAATCCAGGGTGTGCACACGCACGTAGATGGAGGCCGGATCGGCATCCAGCGCCAGCACGCGTGGATACAGTGCGCGGTCCAGGTCGTGGCCCACCTGCGCAAGGTCAAGGTAGATGCTGTTCTTTGGCCAGCTGGTCTGCTGCGCGAGCGCATTGCCGCCCATTTCGAAGCCGACCGGCGGCGGCGGCACATACAGGCCGTGCAGTGTCGTCTCCGAATCGGGCAGCGGCGGTATGGGCAGGGTTTGGCCATTGCCGCTGGCCGACAGGAATCCCAGGTCCACCAGCAGCAGGCGCGGGCCGTCGTCGACCACGAACGGCGCAAACACCTCCACGCCCCCGCGCTGGTCGTGGTTGGGGTTGTCCAGCAGATACACCCGGTCCGCCAGGTAACGTCCACGCACCGCCACGCGCGGGAACGCCGTCGCTGGTGGCGTATTGGCGACACTGGCAAAAGGCTGGACCGGCGCTGACGATGCCGTGGCATAGCGTCGCAGCAAGGCGTCCTTGGCGTCGGCGCGGTGCAGCTGCCACACCCCCAAACGCACGAACAGCGCCATTCCCGCGATGGTCACGGCGATGGCCCACCATGGCGGACGACGCAGCCCGATCATGCCGGGAGCCCGCCGCTGGTGGCTATACTGCTCAGCCTGTTAGGGATTGGATCGGTCAAGTGGAAGCCATTTACAAATACGTCTTGCTGGGTCTGCTGCTGGTCGTGATCTTCAATCTCGGCCAGGCGCTGTACTTCATGATGACCGACAAGGACGACGACCGGCGCACGGTGTGGGCGCTGACACGCCGC
>JBDTIE010000021.1:0-3008 GCA_039936515.1 Rhodanobacter sp.
CTGTTGCACGCACTGGCGTCGGAACTCAAGGGCAAGACGCTGCAGGCTTTCAGCCGCGATGCCGGCATGAATCTGGGCGGCCACTATGCAATCTATGGCATTGGCCTGGCGCCCGTGGCGCGTCTGGAACTCAGCGACCCCAAGGCGTTCGACAGCTTCGTAGGCCGTCTGGAGACGGCCTACGGCAAAAAGCTGGATGTCGCCCGCGAAGGCCAGCAGGATTACCGTCGCCACGTCTTCGCCACCTCCGGCACGCAATTGGTGCTGGCCACGCAAGGCAAATACGCAGTGCTCGCATTGCTGCCTGCGAACGCATCGACTCCACTGCTGCGCCAGGCGCTGGGGCTTGACCGCCCGCAGAAAAATCTTCAGGACGACGGTCGTCTGGCAGATCTGGCCAAGGCCAACGGCTACAAGAAGTGGGCGGTCGGCCAGCTCGACCTGGCCCGCGCGCTGCCGCTGGCGCTGGGTGGCAACGACCCGTTGTTCAACGCCACGCGCAACGCGCGGGCGCAGGCGGTGTCGGCGCAGACCGGCGAACCGGTCGCCAACCAGTTGCAAAGCGCACCAAGCTGCACCGCCGAGGCGACGCGTATCGCCGCGCGGGTGCCCAGCGTCAGCTTCGGGTACACGCGGCTGGACGCCAAACACCAGGATGCGCGGCTGGACGTGGCGCTGGCCGCGGACATCGGCAAGGCGTTCTCCGGGCTGAAGGTCGAACTGCCGGGCCTGGACGGGACCGGTGCGGCGCCATTCGACGTCAGCTTGGCGCTGCCGATGGCTGCCTTGCGCGGCTTCTGGTCGACGCAGGCGCAGGCCGTGATGGCCAAGCCGTTCACCTGCCCGGCGTTGATTGGCGTCAACGAAAGCTTTGCCAAGCTCGGCCCGGCGCTGCAGAAGGCCGCAATCCCGCCGTTCGGCGACCTGCAGGGCGTGCGCCTGGCGCTGGACTCCCTGGTTGCGGTGAAGGACAAGACGCTGCCCACGTTCTCCGGTCGACTGATGATTGCCTCCACCAATGCTCCTGGCCTGTTTGCGCTGGGCCAGGCCACCGTGCCGTCGCTCACGCAGCTGAAACCGGCAACCGACGGCACGCCGCTGGCACTGTCGCACGACCTCACCACCATGATCGGTCAACCGGCGTGGATCGCCATGACCGAAAAGGTGCTGGCCGTGGGCATTGGCGCAGGCGAGGACGCGAAATTGGCGCAAAGCCTGAAGTCGGCGGGGGGCGATGCCGGACGCATGGCGCGCATGCACCTGACCGGCGACATGTATGTGCAGTGGCTGCAACTGATGGAACAGAAGGTCGACGCCCTGGCCACGGCCACCGCCGCCATGACCCGAAGCGATGATGCCGATGCAGACGGTGAACCGGACGCAGCAACGGCGGCGGCTGATGCGGAGCGCTCCAAGGCACAGTTCGCGGCCATGAAGCTGCAGGCCGAACGTATCGCCAGCATTGATGTCGAAATGCATGTGCAGGACCACGGCTTGGTGATCACCAGCCAAACGGCATTGAAGTAAGCTGACAGCCGTCGACGCCATGCGCGTCGGCGGGACATCCGCCGCACGCCGACCCACCGACGTACCCCACGGAGACCAACATGCAAAGCGGTAACCCAGCACTCAACAAGAACACGTTTCTCGACGTCGCCGACGGCACCGTGAGCGCCCGCGGCAACGACACCATGACCATTAACGGCACGGTCAACAAGACCGGCCTGATGCTGATCCTTGTACTGGTCGGCGCCATGTACGCCTGGTCCCAGTTCACCGGTCCGGACAGCGCGCCGGCCATGTTTCCGCTGGTCGCCGGGGGCGCCATCGGTGGGCTGGTGCTGGCGCTGGTCACGGTGTTCAAGAAGACCTGGGCGCCGTTCACCGCACCGCTGTATGCGCTGGTCGAAGGCGTATTCATCGGTGCGCTGTCGGCAATCTTCGAAGCCCGTTATCCGGGCATCGTGATCCAGGCCGTTGGCCTGACCTTCGGCACCATGGCAGCGATGCTCATTGCCTACCGCAGCGGCCTGATCCGCGCCACCGAGAAGTTCAAGCTTGGCGTGGTGGCGGCTACCGGCGGCGTCCTGCTGCTGTACCTGGCGCAATTCGTGATGGGCTTCTTCGGCCATTCCATGGGCTTCATCGCCGGCAACGGCATCATGGCCATCGGCTTCAGCGCGGTGGTGGTGGTGATCGCCGCGCTCAACCTGATCCTGGACTTCGACCTGATCGAATCCGGCGCGCAGGCTGGCGCACCCAAATACATGGAGTGGTACGGCGCGTTTGCCCTGGTGGTGACGCTGGTATGGCTGTACCTGGAAATCCTGCGGCTGTTGTCCAAGCTGCAGTCGCGCAACTGACCGCCGATCTGCCCTCGCCACGGCGAGGGTCAGGACAAGAACCGGACCCGGCCACGGGTCCGTTTTTTTTGCCCCACTGGCGTTTGGGTCCCAGAGCGTTTGTCGCCGGCGCGCGCTAGCGCGGCGCATGGCATGGCATGCAGCCTGCCGATCGACTGGTTTTCTAGCTGAACGGACGCGCGGAATACGCACATGGCGTTCACGGCACGAGCGTTCTCATTGCCGCGCGCAAGCTCCGGGCAGAACCCGGGCTTGCCCGGCCCGTCATGCTGGCTGACGCCCAGCTTGGCTTGCCGCCCTATCTTTCAGGAGATCGCCCATGCGTACCCATATGCTTCGCAATACCCTTATCGCCAGCGCTCTGGTATGCGCTTTCGCCGCCGTGCCGCTGAGCCAGGCTGTGGCGCAGGACGCCAGCGCGCAAATGCAGAAGTCCTCGGACAACCAGACCGTGCCGGACAAGGCCGCGGATGCCTGGATCACCACCAAGGTGAAGAGCGAGCTGGCCACCGCCAAGCACGTCAAGGCTTCGGACATCAGCGTGGAAACCAGTGACAGCGTGGTCACGTTGTCGGGCACGGTTGCCACCAAGAAGGAAAAGGCACGCGCGGTGAAGATGGCCAAGATGGTGAAGGGCGTGAAAAG
>JBDTIE010000022.1:0-6341 GCA_039936515.1 Rhodanobacter sp.
CAAGGGCGGAGCGAACAGCAATCGCCAGCGATGATGTCGCCAGGCTTGCAGCACGCCTTCGGCGCAGGCTATGGCGACGAGCAAGGCAGCGGCCTGGAAGCCCCGCGTCCGCGGCGTGGCAGGCTCGCCATCCAACCCTGCCCGACGGATAGCGTCTTCCAGCCCAGGTGCGGTATAGCGCCGGTAATCGTGTGGCGCGTCATGCAGCGGATACAGGAACGGAATACTCAGAAGCAACACGCCGCCGGGTTTGAGGACGCGGGAAATTTCGCCAAGCACGCCCCGCGCGTCGCGCACATGTTCGAGTACCTCCAAGAGCAACACGGTATCCATGCAGGCATCGGCGAATGGGAGCGCCGCGGCATCGGCGAAAATATCCGGTCGAGTCCCATACAACCCTTGCGCCGTCACTGGATAGTCGAGGGCCACATATTCGCAGCGCTCAAGCAGATTGCGCATGTGACCATCAGCGCTGCCAATATCCAGTACGCGCCCGCTGGCAACCTGCTTGACCCAGCGCCGCTGCACGGCGTCTTCGCGAAAGGCCAACCATTGCGGATGCAACACCGTGCTGCGCAAGGGCCGCATCGCTTTGCGCAGTGCGGAGAACAGGCCGCTCAACGATCAATCCCTGCTCTTGTACGTCAACGCAGTGATCTGTTCGGACACCAGCCCGATGAGGAAGACCACGACCGCCGCACTCCACAACAGCGTGCTCATGTTGGTAAGCCGGCCATCGTCAAGATAGGTGCGCGCGTAGTTGGCGCAGCCGGCCACGAAGAACACGGCGCTGACAGGCACAAACAGCTTCAGCGGCGAATACAGCGTGGCGATCTTGAAGATGATCAGCAGGAAACGTAGGCCGTCGCGCAGCGGGCGGATGTGGCTCTTGCCCACGCGCGTTGCCGCCTTGATCCGCAGGTAGGCCACCGGATAGGCGCTGCGGAAAAAGGCCATGGTGCTGGTGGTGGGGTAGCTGAAGCCGTTGGGCAGCAGGTACAGGAACTCGCGGAACTTGTCGGCACGCACGGCGCGAAAGCCGGAGGTGAGATCGGCCACGGCGTGGCCGGTCATGCGCGTGGCGATCCAGTTGTAAAGGGTGTTGGCCAGGCCGCGGCCGACGCCGGCCTGGCTGCCCCAACTGCGGGCGCCCACCACCATGTCGTAGCCGCGATCCAGTTCGGCCAGCAACCGGGCGACATCGGCCGGATCGTGCTGGCCGTCACCATCCATGAACACGAAGATGTCGCCGCTTGCCGCGCGTGCGCCGCGCTTGATCGCCGCGCCATTGCCCATGGAGTACGGCGAGGACAGGCATTCGACGTTGTTGCTGGCGCACAGGCTGCGGGTGTCATCGGTGGAGCCGTCGTCGACGACGATGATCTGCGCGTCCGGGTGCGCCGCGCGCAGGGTCGGCAGCAACGTGGCCAACGCAGGGGCCTCGTTCTTGGCAGGCAGGATGATGCTCAGACGGTTCAACAGACGATTCCCCCGGTTGAACGGGAATCATAGCGTGAAGGCGACGGGCGTTTGGTCCGTGGTGAGGCAAGTACCGCGGCCGAGCCAGCGCGAGGCTGACCACCCTGGATTGCATGCCGGCAGGCGTTGCCCCTGCGCGGCGCGCAGTGACAATAATTTGTCACTTGTCGACATTCCGACAGTCGTTTGACGCCGCCTGGACCGATCAGCAAACACCGGCCGCGTGGCGAAGCGCTGTGCGTGGGCGTTTCCGGCGTAGCAAGTCTTGCAGGGGTTTGAACACGCACGGGCATGGTTCTTGCGAGGTAATCCCGGGCGCGGCGCGTTCAGGTGGGTCGCGTGGTGCCCTCCATTGCCGGCGAAGGGAAGTCTGCGGTTGCTGCGATTGGCGGTCAAAGCCTGCCGGCGTGGCGCGCCAGGTGGGTGAAAAATACAGGTTGTCTGGGTGATCTTGCTGACGAAGTGCGGTAGATTCAACAACATAGGGGTATTGATTTGAACCAGATAATGCCGATGCCGTTGCAACCGTCACTGGTCGGCCTGTCCGGCATGGCGCGCCGCCTGGTCGCCGAGGGCTTGTTGCCCGAAGCCGACGTGCGCAAGGCGATGGCCGACAGCGCCGCGAAGAAGACCTCGCTGATGGCGTGGATGCTGGACCGTGAGCTGGTGGACAGCGCCGAGCTGACGCACATCGCCTCGGCCGAGTTCGGCATGCCGACCATGGACGTGTCCGCGATCAACCCCGCCAGCATGCCCGTGGACTTGTTGAGCGAGGCGCTGATCAGCAAGCACCACGCGCTGCCGCTGTTCCTGCGCGGCAAACGGCTGTTTGTCGGCATTGCCGACCCGATGCACGCGCTGGACGAAATCAAGTTCCACACCAATTGCAATGTCGAGCCGATCCTGGTCGAGCGTGGGTTGTTGCTGCGCACGATCGAGTCCTCGCTCAACAGCATGCGCAACACGATGCCGGACATGGGCTCCAGCGAGCTGGACGCGCTGGACCTGGAGACCGGTGACGAAGAGGCCGAGACCACCGGCATCGATGCCGCCGGCGCGGACGATGCGCCGGTGGTGAAGTTTGTCAACGGCATTCTGCTCGATGCGATCCGCCGCGGCGCGTCGGACATCCATTTCGAGCCGTTCGAGAGCCAGTACCGCGTGCGCCTGCGCATGGACGGCATGCTGCGCGCGGTGGCCACCCCACCGCTGAAGATGGCCAACCGCATCTCGTCGCGACTGAAGGTGATGGCGCAGCTGGACATCGCCGAGAAGCGCGTCCCCCAGGACGGCCACATCAAGCTCAACCTGTCCAAGACCCGCGCCATCGACTTCCGCGTCAGCTCGCTGCCGACCTTGTTTGGCGAAAAGATCGTGCTGCGTATCCTGGATGGCTCGTCCGCGCGGCTGGGCATCGACAAGCTCGGCTATGAGCCGGACCAGCAGAAGCTGTACATCGACGCCATCCACAAGCCGTCCGGCATGGTGCTGGTCACCGGCCCGACCGGCTCGGGCAAGACCGTGTCGCTGTACACCGGGCTGAACATGCTCAACACCGACGAGCGCAACATCTCGACGGTGGAGGACCCGGTGGAAATCCGCGTCGAAGGCATCAACCAGGTGCAGCAAAACGCCAAGCGCGGCATGACCTTTGCCAGTGCGCTGCGCTCGTTCCTGCGCCAGGACCCGGACGTGATCATGGTCGGCGAAATCCGCGACCTGGAAACCGCCGAGATTGCCATCAAGGCGGCGCAGACCGGCCACATGGTGTTGTCCACGCTGCATACCAACGACGCGGCGCAGACCATCGCGCGACTGATGAACATGGGCATCGCCCCGTACAACATCACCTCGTCGGTTACGCTGATCATCGCTCAACGTCTGGCGCGGCGCCTGCACGACTGCAAGAAGCCGCAGAACCTCCCGCCCGAGGTGCTGCTGCAGGCGGGCTTTACCCAGGCCGACATTGACGCCGGGCTGACGGTGTACGAGCCGGTGGGCTGCTCGGGCTGCAACGAGGGCTACAAGGGCCGCGTCGGTATCTACCAGGTCATGCCCATGCTGGAGGACATCCAGCGCGTGGTGCTCAAGGGCGGCAACGCGCTGGAAATATCCGAAGTGGCGCGCGCCGCAGGCATCAACGACCTGCGCGCGTCGGCCCTGCTCAAGGTCAAGCAGGGCATGACCAGCCTCACCGAGATCGACCGCGTAACCAAGGATTGAGGCGTGATCCGTGACTGCGCGCGCACTTTCGGGCCGTGCGCAGGCTGCGGTTTGCACGCAGGGTTTGGCTTAAGCTGTAATCTCACCTGAGCGCCGTCCATCAAGGGATGGACTCAGACTGAATCACCGGGGGAACACTGCGCATGGCCACGGCTACCGCAAGCATTACCAAGACGCGCGCGCTCGGCGCCAAACGCGCCGAAGTCAACCGACTGACAACTTACGACTGGGTAGCGCTGGACAAGCGCGGCAAGCGCATGAAAGGCGACATGCCGGCGAAGAACGCCTCGCTGGTCAAGGCCGAACTGCGCCGCCAAGGCATGAACCCGCAGACCGTGCGCGAGCGTGCAAAGCCGCTGTTTGGTTCCACTGGCAAGACTGTCAAACCCGGCGACGTGGCCATCTTCAGCCGCCAGATTGCCACCATGATGAGCTCCGGCGTGCCGATGGTGCAGGCCTTCGACATCATCGCCGACGGTCAGAAGAACGTCCGCTTCAAGAACATCCTGCTCGACGTCAAGCAGAACATCGAAGGCGGCTCGTCGCTGCACGAGGCGCTGGGCCAGTATCCGGTGCAGTTCGACGAGCTGTACTGCAACCTGGTGCACGCCGGTGAGACCTCCGGCGTGCTCGACACGGTGCTGGACACGGTCGCGACCTACAAGGAGCGCACCGAGAGCATCAAGAAGAAGATCAAGAAGGCGCTGTTCTACCCGATGATGGTGCTGGCGGTGGTGTTTCTGGTCGTGCTGATCATGCTGCTGTTCGTGGTGCCGGTGTTCTCCAAGACCTTCGCGGACGCCGGTGCCGAGTTGCCGGCACCGACGCAAGTCCTGCTGAGCGCGTCCATTTTCATGCAGAGCTACTGGTGGGTGGTGATTGGCGTCGTGGTCGCCACCATCGCCGCGTTCATCTTCTTCAAGAAACGCTCGCTGAAGTTCGCCCACTTCCTGGATCGCACCGCGCTGAAGATGCCGGTGATGGGCAACATCGTGCGCAACTCGGCGATCGCGCGTTTCGCGCGCACGCTGGGCGTCACCTTCCACGCCGGCGTACCGCTGGTGGAAGCGCTGGACGCCGTGGCCGGCGCCACCGGCAGCGCGGTTTATGGCGACGCCGTGCGACAGATGCGCGACGACATTTCCGTCGGCCACCAGCTGCAGCTGGCGATGAAACAGACCGGGCTGTTCCCCAACATGGTGGTGCAGATGACCGCCATCGGCGAGGAATCCGGCGCGCTGGACAACATGCTGTTCAAGGTTGCGGAATTCTACGAAGAGGAGGTCAGCAACGCGGTGGACACGCTGTCCACGCTGCTGGAGCCGATCATCATGGTCGTTTTGGGCACCCTGGTCGGCGGCATGGTCATTGCCCTGTACCTGCCCATCTTCAAGCTCGCCGGTACGTTCTAGGCGGTAACGCCCCTTCCCCACCGGGGGGGGTTGGGGAGAGGGTTCGCCAAAGCCGATGCGCCGCAATCCGCCACTACCAACCGCGACGCTGAATACAGCCAAGCGGCTGTGGGGCATCGGCACGGATGCAGAACGCAAGCTCTGGTACCACCTGCGTGCCGGGCGTCTGGATGGGCTTCACTCCCGACGTCAACACCCTTTGCCGCCGTACGTCGTCGATTTTTACTGTCACGCGTGCCGGTTGGTCATCGAACTCGATGGCTCACAACATTCCGTCGACACGGACGCCACGCGCACGAACGCACTGCAACGACAGGGGCTGCTCATAATCCGCTTCTGGGACAATCAGGCACTCACGGAAACCGGGAATGTGCTTGAGGCCATCCTGGAGGCCGCCCGCAACCGCACCCTCTCCCTCTCCCCTCTCCCGCGGGGAGAGGGGCTTCAACAGCCCGGCTAACCCATGCCCCAACTTCCTTTTTCTTTGTGGATTGCCTTCGCCGGCGTGCTTGGCCTGCTGGTGGGAAGCTTCCTCAATGTGGTGATCCTGCGCGTGCCCGAGCGCATGGCGGCGCACTGGCGGCGGGAGGCGCGCGACATCCTTGAGCTGGAGGCCGACACCAGCGCGCTGCCACCGGGGATCGTGCGCGAGCCGTCGCATTGCATGCATTGCCAGCATCCTCTGGCGGCGCGGGACAACATCCCGCTGCTCGGCTGGCTGCTGCTGCGCGGGCGTTGCCGTTACTGCCAGGCGAAGATTTCCGTGCAGTACCCACTGGTCGAGTTGCTTGGCGGTCTGCTGTTTGCCGCGGTCGTGTGGAAATATGGCCCCACCTGGACCGCGCTGGCCGGCCTGGCACTGACGGGCGTGTTGATCGCGCTGGCGGGCATCGACTTGCGCACGCAGCTCTTGCCAGACCAGCTGACACTGCCGCTGCTGTGGCTCGGGCTGGTGTTGGCGCTGGTGCCGACCTTCGTTGCCACACCCTCGGCCATCACTGGTGCGGCCATCGGCTACCTCAGCCTGTGGAGCGTGTATTGGGGCTTCAAACTGCTCACTGGCAAGGAGGGCATGGGCCACGGCGACTTCAAGTTGCTGGCCGCGCTGGGTGCATGGATGGGCCCGGTCGCGCTGTTGCCCATCGTGCTGTTGTCCTCGCTGATTGGTGCGCTGGTGGGCGGGGCGATGATCGTGCTGCGTCGCCACGACAGCCAGGTGCCCATTCC